>JAEUOE010000203.1 GCA_016790885.1 Dechloromonas sp.
GGCGAACGACAGGCCGCCGTGACCCAGAAGACGGTGATCGACCGCCAGGAAATCGAAGCCCTGGGCGGGCTGACCGTCGGTGAGGTGATCCGCAAGCTGCCCGGCATCGAGGCCGGCGCCCATAGCGGCGATGGCGGCCCGAGCGCCAACGCGCGCGGCATGGGGCGCGACTCGGTGCAATTCCTGGTCGATGGCGAGCGCCCATCGGCCAATGCCCGCTACGCGCTGACCACGGTCGGCCGCCTGCCGTCGGGCGAGCTGGAGCGCGTCGAGATCCTGCGCGGCGCCTCGGCCGAGCATGGCGGCAGCGCGCCAGTGACCGTCAACCTGATCATGCGCAAGGCCCGACCGACCAGCTCCACCGCGCTCAAGGCCGCCGTCGGCGTGCGCGGCGACGAGCCGAACGGCCAGTTCACGCTGAGCCAGGGCGGCGGCGACAAGGCGTTTTCGTGGATATTGCCGCTGACCATCAACCACCACGGCATGCCGCTGGAAAAGACCACCAGCCGCCAGCAGGCGAGCGGCGGCACACGCAACCTGTGGCAGGAAGAAAAGGAAAGCAGCCCGTACTCGCTGGACGAATTCATCGTTTCGCCCCGCCTGACCTGGCGCGGCAACGAGGGCAGCCTGTCGCTGTGGCCCAGCCTCTATCACAACCGGGGCGAGCGCAGCAGCGAAACCACCCGCTCGGCCTATGCCAATCCGGGTGCCGGTACCGGGCTGGCGGGCGACGGCAGCCGCCGCGAGCGCGAAGCAAGCCAGCTGAGCATCGCCCGCCTGCGCGCCGAAGGCGAGCGCAAGACCGGCCTCGGCAAGCTCTCCGGCCGCGTCGCGGTGATGGGCGCCCGGCGCGAGCAGGACACCGAGCGCAGCTGGATCGACGCCGGCGGAAACCGGACGAACGGCCGCGAGGAAATCAGCCGTGACGAGCGGGAATTTTCCTCCGCCCTGCGCCTCGACCGCCCGGCTGGCGACGGCCTGCTCTCCGCTGGTATCGAGCAGAGCTGGCACCGGCGCGAGGAAACTCAACGGGCCACGGGAGCCAGCCTTTACAGCGGCGACTACGATGCCCGCGCCCGGCAATGGACCGGCTGGCTGCAGCACGAATGGCCGCTGGCCAAGGCGCTGACGCTGACCTACGGCCTGCGCGGCGAGCACGTCGTGCTGGAAGCCCAGGGCCGCCAGCAAAGCGCCAGCCAGTTGGCTCCCTCGCTGGCCGGACGCTTCGAATTCGCCCCCGACCTGATCCTCCGCTCATCGCTTGGCGCCGGCCTGAAGGCCCCGAAGCTGGAAGAAATATCCGGCCTCACCGTACGCGGCGCCGGCTTCAACAGCCCGCTCGAAGCCGACCGTGGCGGCAACGCCACGCTGCAGGCCGAGCGCAATCTCAACTGGGAACTGGCGCTCGACAAGCATCTGCCGAACGAGGCCGGCACGCTGGGCGCCAATATCTACGTGCGCCGCACCGAGGATTTCATCGAACGGCGCACCGCCCTCGAAGGCGCCCGCTGGGTCGACCGCCCCTACAACGAAGGCACGGCCCGCCACTTGGGCCTGGAGTTCGACGCCAAGCTGAAGGGCGATGCCTTCGGCTGGAAGGGCGCCGCCCTCCGCAGCCATCTGACACTGCCCAAGGCGCGGGTGGAAGACGAGCGCCTCGGCATTACCCGCGACGCCCGCGACCTGCCGCGCTACCAGTGGAGCCTCGGCCTCGACCAGGCACTGCCCTGGTGGCAGGCCAGCGCCGGCTTCCAGCTCAACCAGTACGGCCCGACGCAAACCGACATCCCCGGCGAACTGGTCACCCGCCAGAAGGCCCGCACCCTGCTCGACCTCTACATCGCCCGCCGCCTGACGCCGCAGCTCAACCTGCGCCTGGAAGCGCAGAACGTGCTCGGCACCGACACCCGTCGCCTGGCCAGCGCCTGGGCCGGCGGCGACAGCTGGTCGCTGGCCACCGGCGAACGCGGCCAGCGCACTGTCTTGCTCTCGCTCGAAGGCAAATGGTAACCCCACCTTTATTTCGCTCACTTTCATCAAGGAACCCGCATGCAAGCCAACCTGATCGAACTATCGATGTACCAGATCTCCCAGCTCTTCCTGATTCCCACGCTGGTCCTGATCGCCGCCCTCTTCCTCTACGCCTTCTGGGTGCTCGGTGAATTCGCGCTGCTCGCCTTCTACCGGCGGCGGGGCAAGGGGCGGCTGCTGGTCTCGCATTTCTGCCGCGAGTCCACACTCAGCGCCGATGCGCTCGACGTCATCGCCCACAAGCAGCTGGAAAACCCGCGCATCGCCAGCCGGGTAACGCCGATGCTCGGCCTGGTCGCCACCATGATCCCCATGGGCCCGGCGCTCAAGTCGCTGTCCGACGGCAATCTGGCGCAGGTTTCAGAAAACCTGACCATCGCCTTCTCGGCCGTCATCCTGGCGCTGATCGCCGCCTCGATCACCTACTGGGTGGTCAATGTGCGCCGCCGCTGGCTGGCCGAGGAACTGCTCGAAATCGAAGCGTTGCGGAGCCAGCAAGCATGAGCCTGAAACTGCTGCACGAGCCGGAAACCGAGGACCCGATCCTCTCCGTGGTCAATCTGATCGACATCTTCCTCGTCATCATCGCCGCGCTGCTCATCACCGTGGCGCAGAACCCGCTGATCAACCCGTTCAACAAGCAGGACGTGACGGTGATCACCGACCCCGGCAAGCCGACCATGGAAGTGACCATCAAGAAGGGCGAGAAGATCGAGCACTACAAGGCCAACGGCAACATCGGCAGCGGCGACGGCGAGAAGGCCGGCGTCGCCTACCGCATGAAGGACGGCTCGATGGTCTA
>JAEUOE010000235.1 GCA_016790885.1 Dechloromonas sp.
CTGCAGCTCGCGCAGGGTGCGCGCCAAGTTGGTGACCATGACGTAAGGCACCGTTTCGGCGGCACCGCAGGCAGTCTTGGCCGCCACGTCGGTCAGGCCGACCGCCCGGTCCTTGGGCGCGATCACCGCATGCACGCCGGCTGCATCGGCCACCCGCAGGCAGGCGCCGAGATTGCGCGGATCGGTGATGCCATCGAGGACGAGCAGGAAAGCCGGTTCCTCCAGCGTATCGAGCACATCATCCAGATGGGCCGCCTTGCGCCCGCCTTCGATGCGCGCCACGACCCCCTGGTGCTTGCCATCCGGCGCCATGCCGTCGAGCCGCTTGCCATCGGTGGCGATGACCCGGGTGCCCTGCAACTCGGCGTGCTTGAGCAGATCGCGGGCGCGCGCATCCTGGCGCGTTGCATCGATCAGGATTTCCTTGATCGACTCGGGATCATGGCGGAGTTTGGAGATGACGGCATGGAAGCCGTATATCAGGCGGGAGGTCATGACAGCTTTCGGGAACCGGATGGCGGATTCTACCGCCGGGCAAGCGCTACGGAAACCGCGGGTTCTCCGCCGGCAGGCTCAAATCCGCCGGAGCAGACTGTCGTCCCGACTGACCCAGCGCGATAGCAGGAGATCATGCATGACGACGTGATTGGTCACCCAGCGCGAGAGCAGGGCATCCAGCTCGCGGATGCGCGACACGACATGCTGGGAATCGAACGCCGAAACGATTTCCTGAACCTTGGCCGCAATCTCGGCATGGTCTTCCATGTGCGCCTGGCATACCTCGCGATCGACAATGACCAGCATGGAATCGCGCATGATCGACTCTTCATTCTTGAAGTGGTCGAGAATGAAGGAAAAAATGTCGCCGAGCAGGCCGATCAGGTTGCCTTCGCAACGCTCCTGCATCGGTTTGCCGCAAGCGATGCAACTCTTCAGGGCTACCTGATCCAGACAAATCCGGCGCAGATTGGCAATGGCGTTGATCAGGAAGCGGTGTTCCGTGTCGATCAGCGGGTGCCCGGTCACCAGTTGCGCCGGCAAATCGCCTGCATTCAACCAATGAGCCACCTCATCACTCAAGGTATCAACGGATTTATGCTCGCCGAAAGCGATCTCCACCGTCCGTTGCTTGGTCATTTTCACCCCATTGCTCATATCCCGGCATTATAGACGTCGGCCCACTTAACACTGCAAATTAGTGTCAAACGTTCGACCGAGCATGGCCTGAAAAGGGTGTCACAGGCTGCCAGCAGCCGGCCCCGGCTTGTCGTGCATCAGTTTTACGGGATACTGCCGATAACAAGACATGCTCACCGCGAAAGGTCAGTCGTGCTTTCGGAAAATCAGAAACACTGGGGCGTCGATCAATGGGCTGCCTACCTGAGCAACCGGGAGTTGCCCTGCCTGCCGCGCTCAAAGGCCCGCCTTCTCGAACTGGAAAGCGAACACGGCGATAGACTCTCGGCCCGCGACCTGGCCGACATCGCTGCCGCCGATTCATTCCTTTGCCTGCGCCTGTTGCGCGAGGCTGAAGGGCATCGTGTCCAGCGCCTGGGCCATGAGACGACCACACCGCTGGGTGCGGTCATGCAACTTGGCACCGACAGTTTCCACAAACTATTGTTGAGTTGCCCGGAGACCGATGAAACGAACGCCGGGCTGGCGGAATGCGAGGCACGTTCCTACCTGGCCAGCCGGCTGGCGCTGCGTTGGGGAACGGCACGCGCCGACATATCGCCGGACGAAATTGCGATGGCGGCGCTGCTCTCCGAGATCGGCGAGCTGCTGCTCTGGTCCTTCGCCCCTGACCTGCCGCATAACGCGCTGGCGGCGCTGCATTCCGGCCATTCGCCGCGCTCAATACAGGCGCAGGTGGACACCTGTGGCTTCCGTTTCAAGGATCTGACCCTCAAATGCGCCACGATCTGGCACCTGCCGCCGCTGCTCACCCAATTCATCCGCGGTATCGACAATGCCCGCGCCAATTTGTCACGCCTGTGTGTCGACACCGCACGCCACATTCTTGCTGAAGGCAGCACCAGCCCGGCACTGCCTTCCGATATCGCCGAGGCCAAACACCTCATCCCGGGCGCCAGCCTGCAATGGCTGACCGAGCAACTGCCCGGCCTGGACGAGGAACAGGTCAGCCACCTTGTTGCCCAGGCGGAAGACCTGCTCGACCCGGCCCATCACTGAGCGCTAGCGTCGTTTCGCTGCAGCCTTGCGCGGCGCTTTGGCGCTTTTGGCCTTGGCCGGCGCGGCTGCCGGTTTGCTGGCGGCCTTTTTGGGTGCCGCCTTGCTGCCGGCTTTCGCCGCCGCAGGTTTGACCACGGCCTTGACGCTCGCCTTGGCCGGCCTGGTGGCCTGCCTGGACACGGTCTTGCCAGCGCTGTCGCTCCGGCCCATGCTCTTGCGCGGGGCAGCCCCCGATGCCTGCGCCATGACGAAATCGATGCGATTCGATTCAAGATCCGCCCGCACCAGGCGCACGCGCACCCGGTCACCCAGGCGGAAACGCTGACCAGTCCGTTCACCGAGCATCTGGTGCTTGATGTTGTCGAACTGGAAGTAGTCGGCACCCAGTTCCGAGACATGGACCAGCCCCTCGACATAGACCTGGTCGAGCGCAACGAAGATGCCGAATGCGGTCACTGCCGAGATGGTGCCGTCGAATTCCTCGCCAATGCGTTCCTTCATGAAGAAGGTCTTCAGCCAGTTCTCGACGTCACGGGTCGCCTCGTCGGCGCGCCGCTCGGTCGCCGAGCACTGCAGGCCGATATCGTCCCAGGGGCGCTCGGGCACGTATTTCTCGCCATCCAGCACGGCCTTGATGGCACGATGCACCAAGAGGTCCGGATAGCGGCGGATTGGCGAGGTGAAGTGCGTATAGTGTTCGTAGGCCAGACCGAAGTGGCCGACGTTGTCCGGGCTGTACATCGCCTGCTTCAGCGAGCGCAGCATCACCGTCTGCAGCAACTGGAAATCCGGACGCTGCTTGATTTTCTCGAGCAGCAGCGCATAGTCCTTGGCTCGCGGATCGTCGCCGCCGCCGAGCGCCAGTGCGAATTCGCCGAGAAAGGCACGCAGGTTCTGCAACTTGTCCTCGGACGGCGCAGCATGTACGCGGTACAGGCAGGTCTGCTTGTGCTCCTCCAGAAATGCCGAGGCGCACACGTTGGCAGCCAGCATGCATTCCTCGATGATACGGTGCGCATCGTTGCGCACGACCGGCACGATGTTCTCGATCTTGCCCTGTTCGTTGAACAGCATCATCGTTTCAGTCGTTTCGAAATCGATGGCGCCGCGCTCGCCACGCGCCTTGTGCAACGCAGCGAACAGCTTGTACAGATTCTTGACGTGCGGCAGAACAGCCTGATGCGCCTCGGTTTCCGGCTTTTTCTCACCCGCCAGCCACGACCACACCTGGTTATAGGTCAGCCGGGCATGTGAGCGGAAAACTGCCGGGTAAAATCGGTACTTGCCGATCTTGCCGGCAGCGCTGATGTCCATGTCGCAAACCATGGCCAGGCGTTCGACATCCGGATTCAGCGAACAGATGCCATTCGACAGTTTTTCCGGCAGCATCGGGATGACGCGGCGCGGGAAATACACCGAGTTGCCGCGTTCCAGCGACTCCTTGTCCAGAGCCATGCCCGGCCTGACGTAATGCGACACGTCGGCAATCGCCACCACCAGCCGCCAGCCGCGCCCCTTCTTCTCGCAGAACACCGCGTCGTCGAAGTCGCGCGCCGTCTCGCCGTCGATGGTGACCAGGGGCAATTCGCGCAAGTCTTCGCGCCCCTTGAGGTCGGTCTTGCGCACCTTGTCCGGCATTTTCTTGTTTTCATCGAGCGCTGCCCGGGAAAACTCGAAGGGCAGATCATGCTTGCGCAACGCGATCTCGATTTCCATGCCTGGATCGGCATAGTTGCCGAGCACCTCGACGATCTTGCCGATCGGCTGCGAAAACTTGCTCGGTTGCTCGATGATCTCGACCATCACCACCTGCCCGGACTGCGGCTTGTCCTTGGCCTTCTTCTCGGGCGGCACCAGAATATCCTGGGAAATACGCTTGTTCTCAGGCACCACGAACACCACGCCATGCTCGACGAAGACGCGGCCGACCACCTTGCTGTTGACCCGCTCGGTCACCTCGACAATGCCACCTTCCGGGCGCCCCTTGCGGTCAATGCCGGTGACCCGAACCAGCGCCCGGTCACCGTGCAGCACCTTGCCCATCTGGTGCTGGTCGAGAAAGATGTCGGCACTGCCGTCGTCGGGAATCAGAAAGCCGTAGCCATCCGGATGACCCTGCACCCTGCCAGGGGTCAGGCTGGCCCGCTCGGGCAGGATGTAGGCCCCCTTGCGGTTGCGCATCAACTGCCCTTCGCGTTCCATCGCACCCAGCCGGCGCTGGAACATCTCTCGCTCGCTATCGGCGATGTCGAGCAATCCAGTCAGTTCAGTGAATTCAAGCGGCCGACCTTCGTCGGCCAGTACCTGCGAGACGTACTCGCGGGAGGGCAGCGGAAAATCGTAGCGGGCCGACTCACGCTCGAAAAAGGGATCCGCACGGCGGACCTTGGATAGTTTCTTTCTTGACATTAACGGTATTTCCTCTAAAATGCGCGCTCTTCGCACCTGTGCCCAGGTGGCGGAATTGGTAGACGCACTAGTTTCAGGTACTAGCGGGTAACTCCGTGGGGGTTCGAGTCCCTTCCTGGGCACCAGCGATTTTGATTGAAGGCTTCGAGCGATCGAAGCCTTTTTTCAT
>JAEUOE010000236.1 GCA_016790885.1 Dechloromonas sp.
CACCCAGCGCTCCAGTTCGATTCGTTGCTCATCAGTCAGCGTGATCGGCGTACCCTGATTCATTATTCGCTCCACGGAAAGGATACGAATATGACTTATGCAATAATATTTAGTTCAAACAATTCGCAAGCACTACACTAGCCGAGTTCCGCCAGGCTGCCATCGCTGGCGGCGCTGAAGTGCTCATCGCCGTTCCCTACGAATCGGGTGCCGACACCGATTTCGCCCAGGTCGTCCACGACATGCTCAGTGCCAGGCCGGACAGCCTGTTCTTCATCTCGGGCGCCCTCGATGTCGCCAGGCTGGCCCAGCAGGCGCGCAAGCAGGCACCGCAACTCCCCATCGGTGCCTCCGAGTGGGCGGCCACCGAGCAACTGGTCGAACTGGGCGGCGATGTGCTCGAAGGCCTGCTCATCGTGCAGAACTACGACCATGAAGACAATTCGCCGCGCTTCCGCGAATTCAGCGAAGCCTATTTCAAGCGTTTCCAGCGCAGCCCAGGCTACAGCTCGGTTTCCGCCTACGACGCCGCCACCGTCGTGCTCGATGCGCTGCGCAAGCGCCAGGGCGGGGAAACGCTGAAGGATGCACTGCTCAAGAACAGTCCCTACCAGGGCCTGCAACAGGAAATCGCCTTCGACGCCAACGGCGACACGCCGCGCAAGGTGTTCTTCACCGAAATCCGTGGCGGCCGCTACGTCAAGATTCCGTAGCGACAGGCTGCCGAACAAGTGGCCGCCTCACGCACCAAGCGGCGAGATTACAGTAGCAACTGACCCTCAACGCAAAAGCCCCCGCCGTTTCGCGGCGGGGGCTTTCTTGTTTGCTACGGTCGACCGGACAAACTGGCCGATTTTCGCTAATTACATCTCAACCGTTTCGGCAACTTCAACGAAGGCCGGGATCTGGTCGAAATTCATGTAGCGGTAGATGTCGGCCGCCTTGGCGTTCACCACCTGGATGTTCTCCATGTATTCGGCAACGGTCGGGATCTTGCCCATCAGCGCGCACATCGCGGCCAGTTCGGCGGAGCCCAGGTAGACCTGGGTATCGATACCGAGACGGTTCGGGAAATTGCGGGTCGAGGTGGACATCGCGGTGGAACCCTTGCGGATCTGGGCCTGGTTACCCATGCACAGCGAGCAGCCCGGCATTTCCATGCGGGCACCGGCCTTGCCGAGAACGCTGTAGTAGCCTTCCTCGTTGAGAACCATGGCGTCCATCTTGGTCGGCGGGGCGATCCACAGACGGGTCGGGATGTCGCTCTTGCCGTCCAGCACCTTGCCGGCCGCACGGAAGTGGCCGATGTTGGTCATGCAGGAACCAATGAACACTTCGTCGATCTTGGCACCGGCGACTTCGGACAGCACCTTGACGTCGTCCGGGTCGTTCGGGCAGGCGCAGATCGGCTCGGTGACATCAGCCAGATCGATTTCGATCACGGCGGCGTACTGGGCGTTGGCATCGGCCTTGAGCAGCTCGCCGTTGGCGATCCAGTCTTCCATCGACTTGATGCGGCGCTTCAGGGTGCGGGCATCCGAGTAGCCTTCGGCGATCATCCACTTCATCAGGGTGATGTTGGAACGCATGTACTCGACCACCGGTTCCTTGTTCAGGGCGATGGCGCAAGCGGCAGCGGAACGCTCGGCAGCGGCGTCGGAAAGTTCGAAGGCTTGTTCGACCTTCAGATCCGGCAGACCTTCGATTTCGAGGATGCGGCCAGAGAAGATGTTCTTCTTGCCCTTCTTCTCGACGGTCAGCAGGCCCTGCTTGATGGCCCACAGCGGAATGGCGTTAACCAGGTCGCGCAGGGTGATGCCGTCTTGCATCTTGCCCTTGAAGCGAACCAGCACGGATTCCGGCATATCCAGCGGCATGACGCCGGTGGCGGCGGCAAAGGCGACCAGACCGGAACCGGCCGGGAAGGAGATGCCGATCGGGAAACGGGTGTGCGAGTCGCCACCGGTACCGACGGTATCCGGCAGCAGCAGGCGGTTCAGCCAGGAGTGGATGACGCCGTCGCCCGGACGCAGCGCAACGCCGCCGCGGTTGGCGATGAAGGTCGGCAGTTCGCGGTGCATCTTGACGTCAACCAGTTTCGGATAGGCGGCGGTGTGGCAGAAGGACTGCATGACCATGTCGGCGGAGAAGCCGAGGCAGGCCAGATCCTTCAGTTCGTCGCGGGTCATCGGGCCAGTGGTGTCCTGGGAACCGACGGTGGTCATCTTCGGTTCGCAGTAGGTACCCGGCAGGATGCCCTTGCCTTCCGGCAGGCCACAGGCACGACCAACCATCTTCTGGGCCAGCGAGTAACCGGTACCCGGATCGTTCGGCTGCTGCGGCAGACGGAACAGGGTCGAGGCCGGCAGGCCGAGGGCTTCACGCGCCTTGGCGGTCAGGCCACGGCCGATGATCAGGGGGATTCGGCCGCCAGCGCGGACTTCGTCGAGGATGACGAGGGTCTTCAGCTGGGATTCGGCGATCACGGCACCGTTCTTGGTGGCGGTGACCTTGCCGGTGGCGCCGTCAACCTTCAGTTCGATCTCGTCACCCATGTCCATCTGACCGGCGTCGATTTCGATCGGCAGCGCGCCGGCATCTTCCATCGTGTTGAAGAAGATCGGGGCGATCTTGGAACCCAGGCAGACGCCGCCGAAGCGCTTGTTCGGGACGAAGGGAATGTCTTCGCCGGTGAACCACAACACG
>JAEUOE010000006.1 GCA_016790885.1 Dechloromonas sp.
CGGATCCAGCTGACGCGAGGTCGAGTCGAGCGGATCAACCGCCGGGTAGATACCCAGGGAGGCGATGTCACGCGACAGAACGACGGTGGAGTCGAGGTGGAGGAAGGTCGTTGCCGGGGACGGGTCGGTCAAGTCATCCGCCGGAACATAAACGGCCTGGATGGAGGTAATCGAGCCAACCTTGGTCGAGGTGATACGCTCCTGCAGACGGCCCATTTCTTCAGCGAGTGTCGGCTGGTAGCCCACAGCGGAAGGCATACGACCCAGCAGCGCGGACACTTCGGTACCGGCCAGGGTGTAACGGTAGATGTTATCGACGAAGAACAGAATGTCACGACCGTCGTCACGGAAACGCTCGGCCATGGTCAGACCGGTCAGCGCGACACGCAGACGGTTGCCCGGAGGCTCGTTCATCTGACCGAACACCATCGCCACCTTGTCGAGAACGTTGGAGTCCTTCATTTCGTGGTAGAAGTCGTTACCTTCACGGGTACGCTCGCCCACGCCAGCAAACACGGACAGACCGGAGTGCTGCTTCGCGATGTTGTTGATGAGTTCCATCATGTTGACGGTCTTGCCGACGCCGGCGCCACCGAACAGACCGACCTTGCCGCCTTTGGCGAACGGGCAGATCAGGTCGATAACCTTGATGCCGGTTTCCAGCAGATCAACGGAAGAAGACAGTTCGTCGAACTTCGGAGCAGCCTGGTGAATGGCACGCAGCTCGTTGGAATCGATCGGGCCGGCTTCGTCGATCGGGCGACCCAGCACGTCCATGATGCGACCCAGGGTACCCATGCCGACCGGCACGGAAATGCCAGCGCCGGTGTTGTTGATCTTCATGCCGCGACGCAGGCCATCGGAAGAACCCATGGCAATGGTACGAACCACGCCGTCACCCAGCTGCTGCTGAACTTCGAAGGTCAGGCCGGCTTCAACCATGCCGTTTTCTTCAGAAGTGTCGAGCTTGAGTGCGTCGTAAACCTTCGGCATGGCGTTGCGCGGGAACTGGATGTCCACAACGGCGCCGATGCACTGAACGATTGAACCTTGACTCATATTCAAATCCCCAAAAATAAAATCTTCGCGCTAGCGTCAGACAGCGGCGGCGCCGCTCACGATTTCCGAAAGTTCCTTCGTAATCGCAGCCTGACGGGCCTTGTTATAGACCAGCTTGAGTTCGCCGATGACGTTCTTGGCGTTGTCGGAGGCAGACTTCATGGCAACCATGCGAGCAGACTGCTCGGAGGCCATGTTTTCAGCAACTGCCTGGTAGATCAGCGCTTCGACGTAACGAATCAGCAGATCGTCGATAACGGCCTTGGCTTCCGGCTCGTAAACATAATCCCAGCCAGCCTGGTGATCCGATTTAACGGTCTCGTCGGCCAGCGGGAGCAGTTGTTCGAACACCGGCTCCTGCTTCATGGTGTTGATGAAGCGGGTATAGCCAATGTACAGCGCGTCGATTTCGCCCTTCATGTAGGCGTCGAGCTGAAGCTTGACCGGACCGATCAGCTTTTCCAGATGCGGGGTGTCGCCGAGACCGATGACGTGCGAAACAACCTTCGCACCCGCACGCTGCATGAAGCCGAAACCCTTGTTGCCGATACAGGTCGCCTGGAGCTTCTTGCCTGCAGCATCGAATTCCTTCATCTTGCCCAGAACCAGGCGAAGTACGTTGGAGTTCAGACCGCCGCAAAGACCTTTGTCCGAAGTGACCAGTACCAGACCGATCGATTTCTGCTCGCGCTTGTCGAGGAACGGATGCTTGTACTCGGTCAGAGCATTAGCGAGATTACTGGCAACGCGCCGGATCTTTTCGCCATAGGGGCGGGCAGCCCGCATCCTGTCCTGCGCTTTGCGCATTTTGGATGCGGCCACCATCTCCATGGCCTTGGTGATCTTGCGCGTGTTCTCGACGCTCTTGATCTTGTTGCGAATTTCCTTGCCGCTAGGCATGGCGTTCTCCTAAGATCAGGCCCAGGTGTTCTTGAAAGCCTGGATGCCGGCAGCCAGCGCCTTTTCGGTGTCAGCGCTCAGGTCAGCCGTGGACTCCATGGTATTCATGACGTCGCCACAGTTGGACTTGAGATAGCTGATCATCGCCTTTTCGCATTCCAGCGCGCGCTTGACTTCGACGTCGTCGAAGTAGCCCTTGTCGGCTGCGTAGAGGGTGACGGCCATTTCGGAGATGCTCATCGGAGCGTACTGCGGCTGCTTCATCAGCTCGGTAACCAGACGGCCACGCTCCAGCTGCTTGCGGGTCGCTTCGTCAAGGTCGGAGGCAAACTGGGCAAATGCAGCGAGTTCGCGGTACTGGGCCAGGGCCAGACGTACACCGCCACCGAGTTTCTTGATCAGCTTGGTCTGGGCAGCACCACCGACGCGGGACACCGAGATACCGGCGTTGATCGCGGGACGGATACCAGCGTTGAAGAGGTCGGTTTCCAGGAAGATCTGACCGTCGGTGATGGAGATCACGTTGGTCGGCACGAAAGCGGAAACGTCGCCTGCCTGGGTTTCGATAACCGGCAGAGCGGTCAGCGAGCCAGTCTTGCCTTGAACTTCGCCATTGGTCAGCTTCTCGACCCAGGCAGCGGAAACGCGTGCGGCGCGCTCCAGCAGACGGGAGTGGAGATAGAAGACGTCGCCCGGATAGGCTTCGCGGCCCGGTGGACGGCGCAGCAGCAGGGAAACCTGACGGTAGCCCCAAGCCTGCTTGGTCAAGTCGTCATAAATGATCAGGGCGTCTTGGCCGCGATCGCGGAAGTACTCGCCCATCGTGCAGCCGGCGTACGGAGCCAGGTACTGCAGCGCAGCGGATTCGGAAGCCGAAGCGGCGACGACGATGGTGTATTCCATTGCGCCATGTTCTTCCAGCTTGCGAACAACGTTGGCGATGGTGGAAGCCTTCTGGCCGACAGCAACATAGACGCAGAAGAGGTTCTTGCCCTTCTGGTTGATGATGGCGTCGACAGCGACGGCGGTCTTGCCGGTCTGACGGTCGCCAATGATCAATTCGCGCTGGCCGCGGCCGACCGGAACCATGGAGTCAACGCACTTCAGACCGGTTTGGACGGGCTGAGAAACGGATTGACGCCAGATAACGCCCGGAGCGACCTTTTCGATCTTGTCGGTCAGCTTGGCATTGATCGGACCCTTGCCGTCGATCGGCTGGCCCAGGGAGTTAACGACGCGGCCGAGCAGTTCCGGGCCGACCGGCACTTCGAGAATGCGGCCGGTGGTCTTGACGGTGTCGCCTTCGGAGATGTGCTCGTATTCACCGAGAACCACAGCGCCGACGGAGTCGCGTTCGAGGTTGAGCGCCATGCCGAAGGTGTTGCCCGGGAATTCGAGCATTTCACCCTGCATGACATCCTGCAAGCCATGCACGCGGCAGATACCGTCGGTGACGGAAACCACGGTGCCCTGCGTACGCACTTCCGATGCGCCCTGCAGGTTCTGGATCTTGCTCTTGATCAGTTCAGAAATTTCGGAAGGATTCAACTGCATGAAATTCTCCTAGTTGTTCAGTGCCACGGCCATGGCATCGAGTTTGCCGCGGACTGAAGCATCCAGCACCTGGTCACCCACGGCGACCCGCACACCACCAATCAGGCTCGGGTCGACTTCGACGCGGGCGTTGAGGCGGGTACCGAAGCGGGCTTCCAGCTCCTTGAGCAAGGCGGCCACTTGAGTGTCGTCAATGGGGAATGCGGAATGCACCACCGCCTCCTTGACCCCTTCTTCCTGGCTCTTGGCCAGATCGAAAAGCCGGGAGATCTCCGGCAGGAGTGCGAGACGCCGGTTTTCTGCGAGGGTACGAACGAAGTTGCCCAAAACGGTATCGTTATCGTCGCACAGCGAGATGACGAGATTGGCAACCTGTTCAGCGGAGAGCTGGGGATTGCCCATGACCGAAGCCATGTCCCCATTCTGGGCGATCAGCGCCAGCTTTTGCAGGCGCTGCGACCAGATGCCCTGCGCCCCGGTTTCCTTGGCCACGCGATAGGCAGCTTCGGCGTAGGGGCGAGCGATGGTGACGGATTCAGCCATAAGCTTTACAGATCCTGTTTGATCGTAGCCAGAATGTCGGCATGAGCCTGGGTATTGATCTCGCGACGCAGAATCTTTTCTGCACCGGAAACGACCAGGGACGCCACTTGTTCGCGCAACTGCTCCTTGGCGCGGACAGCTTCCTGATCAATTTCAGCCTTGGCACCGGCAACGATGCGGTCGGCTTCGGCCTTGGCGTTAACCTTGGCTTCTTCGATCAGTTGAGCGGCGCGCTTTTCAGCATTGCCAATCAGTTCGGCGGCCTTTTCCTTGCCTTCACGGAGTGCTTCCGTGGAGCGCTTGGTAGCCAGTTCGAGATCCTGCTTGCCACGTTCGGCAGCAGCCAGACCATCCGCGATCTTCTTCGCACGCTCGTCGAGCGCCTTCACAATGGGCGGCCACACGAATTGCATCGTGAACCACGCCAGAATGAAGAACACAACGAGCTGTGCAAACAGCGTTGCGTTCAGATTCACGGTCTATTCCTCTTCTAAAAGGTTGATGGGAAGAGGATCGATTAGACCAGCTTGAACGGGTTGGCGAAGGCGAACATCATGGCGATACCAACACCGATCAGGAAGGCGGCGTCGATCAGACCGGCCAGCAGGAACATCTTGGTCTGCAGGGCGTTCATCAGTTCAGGTTGGCGGGCGGAAGCTTCGATGTACTTGCCACCCATCAGACCGATACCGATACAGGCACCGATAGCGCCCAGACCAATGATCAGGCCGGCAGCCAGAGCAACAAAACCGAGAACGTGTTCCATGACAACTCCTTGCTAAGGTTAAAGTAGGTAAAACAAAAAGAAACTACAAAAATAAACCGGGTACTGCTTAGTGTGCTTCGTGGGCCTGGCCGATATACACCAGCGTCAGCATCATGAAGATGAAAGCTTGCAGGGCAACGATCAGGATGTGGAAGATTGCCCAGATCGAGCCCGCGATGACGTGGCCTGCGAACAGGAAGACACCGGTCGCGGTGCCGGCCCAGGCTGCGCCCATCAGCGCGATCAGCATGAATACCAGTTCGCCGGCGTACATGTTGCCGAACAGTCGCATGCCGTGCGAAACGGTCTTGGCCAGGAATTCGATCATTTGCATGGCAAAGTTGATCGGATAGAGCAACGGGTGGCTACCGAACGGAGCGGTGAACAACTCGTGCATCCAGCCGCCGAAGCCCTTGATCTTGATGTTGTAATAGAGACAGACGAGCAGGACGCCGATGGACATGCCGAGGGTGCCGTTCAGATCGGCGGTCGGTACGATACGCAGATAGGCGTGGTGGTCACCGGTAACGGTTTGCCAGATGGTCGGCAGAAGATCGAGCGGCAGGAAGTCCATCGAGTTCATCAGGAAGATCCAGACGAACACGGTCAGGGCCAACGGGCCGACGGCCTTGCGGGATTCGGCGCTATGCACGATACCCTTGGCCTGTTCATTGACCATCTCTAGAACGAGTTCGACGGCAGCCTGCATACGGCCCGGGACGCCCGAGGTGGCGCTCTTGGCGACGCGCCACATGACGAACAAACCGAGGACGCCCATGAGCAGGGAGAAGACCAGGGTGTCGACGTTCAGGACGGTGAAGTCGATGATGTCCTTCTGGGCGTGCCCCGTCGTGTTGAGGTGGGTGAGGTGGTGAACGATATATTCGCCGGCGGTCGGCGCGTTCGCTGCTGCTTCGTGGCCTGCTGTAGACATGGTCAGGATTTCTTCCAAAACGCTAAAAAACCAGCATGTAACACAATCGCAAGCCCGATCAGCAAGCTGGGCCAGTGCATCCCGGGATAGCCCGTGATGGCGATTGCCAAAATTCCTATTGTGGCCGCGATCTTCAGGAACTCACCGATGAAGAAATTCGCCGCGTACGATGCGCCGGGGCGATTGTTCACCATGGACAGACGGATGGCAAAGAATAAATTGGGAAGAATGGCAGCCAATGCTGCAAACCCAACCGAAACGAGCCCCCGCGTTCCTACGACTGCACCTGCCCCGAGCGCTGTTATTACTGCCGCACCAAATTGCAGAAGAATTGCCTTGTACATCTGGTGCCTTGCGTTCGTTGACCGGCTTTGCCACACAGACCTAAATCATACAAGACTAGTCGGCGCTACGTCAATGAAAACTAGGGGTTTTCCCGTAGATGTCGTATCCGGTCAACGACTTAGCGCAATCTTCCGAGAATTCCCTCCAGCTGATCCAGGTCGCCGAATTCGATGGTGATCTTGCCAGAACCCTTCTTGCTGCTGCGAATGGCGACAGCAGCGCCCAGTCGGTCGGAGATTTCTTCCTGCAAGCGTAGCAAGTCACGGTCCACCGGCTGCTCTGCTGGCGACTTCGGCGGCTGGATGATCTGCTGGACCAGACGCTCGGCTTCGCGAACCGATAGCCCGTGCTGGACGACGCGCTGAGCGACGGCTACCTGTTGGGCGCCGTTGAGGGACAACAGGGCGCGGGCGTGACCCATGTCCAGTTTGCCGGTCATCAGCAGTTCCTGTACCGGTGCGCTCAGTTGCAACAGGCGCAACAGATTGGAAGCGGCGGGGCGTGAGCGGCCGACCGCATCGGCGGCCTGCTGGTGCGTCAGTCCGAACTCGTCGATCAGGCGTAGTAGCCCCTGGGCTTCTTCAAGCGGGTTGAGATTTTCGCGCTGGATGTTCTCGATGAGTGCCATTTCCAGCGCTTGCTCGTCGGGAATGCGGCGTACCAGCACGGGAACTTCGCTCAGGCCGGCCAGTTGTGCAGCGCGCCAGCGCCGCTCGCCCGCGACGATCTCGTAGCGCTCGGCCCCGGGCGTGCTGTCGATGGCGCGGACAAGGATGGGCTGCATCACGCCCTGCGCCTTGATCGATGCAGCCAGTTCGGCGAGCGACGCCTGATCCATATGGGTGCGCGGCTGGTATTTGCCGGGCTTCAGGCGGTCGACGGGCAGGTTGCGCAGTTCGTCTTCGGCCCTGGCGTCGCTACCGGCCAGCAGCGCATCGAGGCCGCGGCCGAGTCCTTTCATCTTGATCATGCTGCGGTCCTTTCGAGGATTTCCCTGGCGAGGGCGCTGTAGGACTGGGCGCCCTTCGAATTCCGGTCGAAGGCGATCACCGGCTTGCCGTAGGAAGGCGCTTCGGCCAGGCGAACGTTGCGCGGGATGATGGTCTGGTAGACCTTGTTGCCAAAGTGGCTTTCGAGTTCGTTCGACACCTGCTGGGTCAGCGTACTCTGGCCGTTGTACATGGTGCGCAGCAGGCCCTCGATTTCCAGCCGGGAATTCAGGTGGTGGCGCACCTTGCGCAGGGTTTCGACGAGATCGGACAGGCCTTCCAGCGCGTAATACTCGCACTGCATCGGGATCAGCACCGAGTCCGCGGCAACCAGCGCATTGACGGTGAGCATGTTGAGGGCCGGCGGGCAGTCGATGAGGACGAAGTCGTATTCATCGTGGTTCTGCTGCAGGGCCTGTTTGAGGCGATATTCGCGCTGCTCGAGTTCGATCAGCTCGACCTCGGCGCCGGCCAGTTCGCGATTGGCCGGCAGGATGTCGAAGGCGAAGTCGGTCTTGATGCATACCTCGACCAGGGTGGCTGCACCGATCAGCAACTGATACACCGTCGGCAGGGCTTCCTTCTTGGTGATCCCCGCGCCGGTGGTGGCGTTGCCTTGCGGGTCCATGTCGATGAGCAGGACATGCTTGCCTTCGGCGCCGAGCGACGCGGCCAGGTTGACGGCTGTGGTGGTCTTGCCGACGCCGCCCTTCTGGTTGGTGATGGCGAGTACTTTCATGAGCCCGCTTTCAGGATGATGAGGTGGCGTTCGGCGTCAAGGCCGGGAACGTGCAGCGGAATGATCTGCTCGACGATGATGTCGGCCGGCAGGGCAGCAATTTCGGCCTCCGGGCGCATGCCCTTCATGGCCAGCCAGCGGCCGCCGGGTGCCAGCAGGTGGCGGGTCAGGTCGGTGAACAGCTTGAGCTCGGCGAAGGCGCGCGAACTGATCTGGGCGTACTGGCCGGTCATCTGCTCGACACGGGCATGGTGGGCGACCACGTTATTCAGGCCGAGCTGGATGGCTGCCTGCTGCAGGAAGGTGGCCTTCTTCTGCACGGTATCGACCATGCTGATCGATAGTTCGGGGCGGGCGATGGCCAGTGGAATGCCGGGCAGCCCGCCACCCGATCCGACATCGAGCAAGGGGCCGCTGCCGATATGCGGCAGGATGGCCAGCGAGTCGAGCAGGTGGTGCGAAACAGCCTGTTCCGGGTCGCGCAAGGCGGTCAGGTTGTAGGTCTTGTTCCACTTGAGCAGCAGGTCGCGGAAGGCGAGCAGCTTGTCCTGCTGGTCGGCAGAAAGATCGAGACCAAGCTGCTGCAGGCCGGATGGGAGGTTGATCGCGCTCATGCTGCCTGCGACAGGTTGAAACGCTTGAGATGGATAAGCAGCAGCGAAATGGCGGCCGGCGTGATGCCCTGGATGCGCGAGGCCTGGCCGATGGTCTGCGGCTTGTGCTGGGCCAGCTTCTGCTTGACCTCGTTGGATAGACCGGCCACCGTGGCGTAGTCGAGGTCGGCCGGTAGCACGGTGCTCTCGTAGCTGGCGGACTTGGCGACTTCTTCGGCCTGGCGGTCGATGTAGCCCTGGTATTTGGCGGATATTTCAAGCTGTTCGACGACCAGCGGATCGCGTTGCCCCTCGCCTGCGCCGGGCAGGGTGAGCAGGCTGGCGTAGGAGACCTCCGGGCGACGCAGCAGTTCGAACAGGTTGTATTCATGTTCGATGGCCTTGCCGAGCACGCGGACGCAATCCTCGGCCGGCGTGATCTTGGGATTGACCCAGGTCGATTTCAGGCGCTCCTGCTCCATCGCGATGGCATCGCGCTTACGGCAGAAGGCCTCCCAGCGCACATCGTCGACCAGGCCAAGGGCACGGCCCTGCTCGGTCAGGCGCAGGTCGGCGTTGTCCTCGCGCAGGCTCAGGCGGTATTCAGCGCGGCTGGTGAACATCCGGTAGGGGTCGGAGACACCACGGGTGATCAGGTCGTCGACCAGCACGCCGAGATAGGCCTCATTGCGCTTCGGGCACCAGCCGGCTTCACCCCTCACATGGCGCACGGCATTGATGCCGGCAAGCAGCCCCTGTGCCGCGGCCTCTTCATAACCGGTGGTGCCGTTGATCTGGCCGGCGAAGAACAGGCCGTGGATGGCCTTCGTTTCCAGCGTGTCCTTCAGGCCGCGCGGGTCGTAGAAATCGTATTCGATGGCGTAGCCGGGGCGCAGGATGTGCACGTTTTCCATGCCGCGGATTGAGCGCACCAGAGCCAGCTGAATGTCGAAGGGCAGGCTGGTCGACACGCCGTTCGGGTAGATCTCGTGCGTCGTCAGGCCTTCCGGCTCTAGGAAGACGTTGTGCTGGTTCTTGTCGGCGAAGCGGTGGATCTTGTCTTCGATCGACGGGCAATAGCGCGGGCCGACGCCTTCGATGACGCCGGTGTACATCGGCGAACGGTCGAGGCCGCTGCGGATGATGTCGTGGGTACGCTCGTTGGTTTCGGTGATCCAGCACGGCAACTGCTTCGGGTGCTGCGCGGCGTTGCCGAGGAAGGAGAAGACCGGCATCGGGTCGTCCGAGTGCTGCTCTTCCATCACTGAGAAATCGATGGTCTTGCCGTCCAGACGCGGCGGGGTGCCGGTCTTCAGGCGGCCTTGCGGCAGGTTCAGTTCCTTCAGCCGGGCGGCCAGCGACACGGAAGGGGGATCGCCCATGCGGCCGCCGGTGTAATGCTCCAGCCCGACGTGGATCTTGCCGTTGAGGAAAGTACCGGCGGTCAGTACCACGGCCTCGGCCATGAAGCGGATGCCGAGCTGGGTGACGGCGCCGCACACCTTGTCGCCCTCGACGATCAGGTCGTCGCAGGCTTGCGCGAAGATCGTCAGATTGGGCTGGTTTTCCAGGCGCATCCGGATCGCCTGCTTGTACAACACCCGGTCGGCCTGGGCACGGGTGGCGCGGACGGCCGGGCCTTTCGAGGCGTTCAGGATGCGGAACTGGATGCCGGACTCGTCGGTGGCCGCCGCCATGGCGCCGCCCAGCGCATCGACCTCGCGCACCAGGTGGCCCTTGCCGATGCCGCCGATCGACGGATTGCAGCTCATTGCCCCGAGCGTGTCGAGGTTGTGGGTCAGCAACAGCGTATTCGCACCCGCCCGGGCTGCGGCAAGCGCGGCCTCGGTGCCGGCGTGGCCGCCGCCGACGACAATGACATCGAAACGGGTGGGATAGAGCATGGGAGGGGGCTTTGTTGCGGTGCAGTATCGGACCGCGAATTTTACGTCAGGTCGCTGAAAAATCACAGAATTGCCGGCGCCTGTCCGGTGCCGGAAAGTGCCTTCGCCGGGGTGGGCAAAGGGGGTGGCGAGTGCGCCGCTGATCACGGCTGGTTGCCGGCCCCGGCGATCTCAAGTAATTTGCTGCCATGAGCACAAGCCAAGCTAGGGGGGGCACGGCCCTCGACAATGACGAGATGCTGCTGGTGTTACAGCAGTCCTTGTCCAAGAAACGCGTCCTGATCGTCGACCGTCATCCGCCGGCGCGCGATTCGCTGCGCCTGATGCTCGGGGCGCTGGGCGTGACGGCAGTGCATGGGGCGGGCAATTCGGCCGAGGTCATTCGCCAGGTCAAGAGCAACCGTTTCGACATCATTGTCTCCGATTTCGTGCTCGACGACGGCCGTGACGGGCAGCAGTTGCTGGAAGAGCTGCGCCATGCCCACCTGATTCCCTTGTCCACGGTGTACATGATCATCACCAGCGAGCGCAGCTACACCAATGTGGTGGCGCTGGCCGAGCTGGCGCCGGATGACTACCTGATCAAGCCCTTCACTGCCGAGCAGCTGCAGAGCCGGCTGGTCAAGGTGATCTACAAGAAACACGTGCTGCGCCACATCTACGAGCAGGTCGAGCGGGGCGCCCTGCAGGAGGCAATTGCCGCCTGCGACCGGGTGATCCAGCAGCAGCCGGCCTACATGTACGATGCCTTGCGTTTCAAGGGCGAGTTGTTGCATCAGCTGGGGCGGACGGGCGAAGCCGAGGAGGTATTCCGGCGGGTACTGGAAGGCCGTGTCGTCCCCTGGGCCAAGATGGGCCTAGCCATGGCCCTGCGCGACCGCGGAGCGCTCGATGAGGCTGAACTGCTGGCCGAGCAGGTCACCCAGGAGGCGCCGGATTTCCTGTCGGCCTACGATTTTCTGGCCTCCGTGCATGAAGCGCAGGGACGGCTGGACGATGCCCAGCATGCCTTGCAGCGGGCTGCCGATGCATCGCCGCACAATACCGTGCGCCAGCGCATGGTCGGTGATGTGGCGATGCGCAACAAGGACATGCTGACCGCCGAGAAGGCCTACGGCAAGGTGATCGAGCGCAGCAAGGGCTCCAGCCTGCGGACGGTGGACGACTTTGCCAACCTGTCGCGCGTGCTGGTCGAGCGCGGTCATATCGACGCCTCGCGCAAGATCGCTGCCGACATGAAACGCGAATGGCGAGGCGACAAGCAGGCCGAACTGGCTGCCCTGGTGACGGAAAGCCTGTGCCTGCATGCCGAAGGTGCCGAGGAGAAGGCTCGCGGTTTGGTCGATCAGGCACTGGCCTTGCAGCAGCAGGCCCGGGAGGAAGCAGCAGCCAAGGGCCGGCAACTGTCGCAGCGGCTGGCTGTCGATCTCGCGCACGCCTGTTACGCGGCAGGCAAGGAGGATGCTGCGAACGGGATCATGCGTCAGATGGCCGCCGAGAATCATGAAGATTCACATCTGATCAATCACATCACCAGCGTATTCGAGCGTACCGGCCAGGCGGCGGCAGGCAAGGCCATCCTTGATCAGGTCGGCAAGGAAATTGTCGATCTCAACAACCGTGGCGTCATGGCTGCCCGCAGCGGCGATCTGGAAGGCGCGGTCAAACTGCTGATCCAGGCGGCCGAGCAGGTGCCCAACCTGCAGTTCCTGGTCAATGCCGCCAAGGCCATCTATACGCTGATGGATCAGAAGGGCTGGGACGCCGAGCTGGCGGCGCGGGCGCTCGACTACCTGCAGCGTGCCCAGCGCAAGGACCGCAAGAGTCCGAAGGTCGCTTCGGCTCGCCACCTGTATGTCACGGTGGCGAAGAAGTACGGCATCACGACTGACAATGCCTGATGCCGCTCGGGCGGGGGCCGCGTTGGCCCCTTTTGGAGTTCAGTGCTTGTGGCCGAGGCCGAGGTAGGCTTCGATGACGCGTGGGTCGGCGGCCAGCTCGGCGCTCTGTCCGGCCAGCTTGACCTCGCCGGTTTCCAGCACGTAGCCGTAGTTGGACACCTGTAGCGCGGCACGGGCGTTCTGTTCGACGAGCAGGATGGCGACGCCGGTTTCCTTGAGCGCCGAAATGGTGCGGAAGATTTCCTTGATCACCAGTGGTGCCAGCCCAAGGCTGGGCTCGTCGAGCATGAGCAGCTTGGGCTTGGCCATCAGGGCACGGCCCATGGCCAGCATCTGGCGCTCGCCGCCGGACAGGGTGCCGGCCAGCTGGGCGCGGCGCTCCTCGAGGCGGGGGAACAGCTCGAACACCTCGTCCATCGTTTCCATTTCGTCGCGATGCCCCGTGCGGTAGCGGTCGAAGGCGCCGAGCAGCAGGTTGTCCTCGACGCTCATCTCGGCGAACAGTTCGCGCTTTTCCGGCACCAGCGTCATGCCGTGGCGGACCAGATGCTCGACCGAGCGCTCATGCTTCTGCAACTGGCCCATGTAGACGATGTCGCCATCCGAGGGCAGCAGACCCATCAGGGCCGAGAGCAGGGTCGTCTTGCCGGCGCCGTTGGGGCCGATGACGGTGACGATCTCGCCGCGCCGGATGGTCAGGCTGACCTCGTGCAATGCCTCGACCTTGCCGTAGGCAACGCGCAGGTTCTTGACGTCGAGGATGACCTCGTTGTCGTGCAGGTGGGTCTTGCTCATTATTCGACCCCTCCCAGATAGGCTTCAAGCACTTTCGGATCCTTCTGAACGGCCTCGGGCAGGCCTTCGGCGATCTTTTCGCCGAACTCCATGACCACGATGCGGTCGGCCAGGCCCATCACGAAGTCCATGTCGTGTTCGACGAGCAGGATGCCCATGCCTTCGCTGCGCAGCTTGGTCAGCAGTTCGGCCAGCGCCTGTTTTTCCTTGTAGCGCAGGCCGGCGGCCGGTTCGTCGAGGAGCAGCAGGCAGGGGTCGGAGGCCAGGGCGCGGGCGATTTCGACGATGCGCTGCTGGCCCAGGGCCAGGCTGCCGGCCGGTTCGAACATGTGCTCGGCGAGGCCGACGCGTTCGATCTGGCGGGCGGCTTCGGCGAGCAGGCGGTTTTCCTCGGCGCGATCGAGGCGCAGCGCGGCGGACAGCACCCCCTTGCTGCCGCGCAGATGGGCGCCGATGGCGACGTTCTCCAGCACGCTCATGTTGCCGAGCAGGCGCACGTGCTGGAAGGTCCGGCTCATGCCGCGCCGGGCGATATCGCGGGCGGCGAGTGCGGCCGTCGATTCGCCGAGGAAGGCGATCTTGCCTTCGGTGGCCGGATTGACCGCCGAGATGCAGTTGAACATGGTGCTCTTGCCGGCACCGTTCGGGCCGATCAGCGCCATCACCTCGCCCGCCTTCACGCTCAGGCTCATGTTGTTGTTGGCGACCAGGCCGCCGAAGCGCTTGGTCACCGCGCTAGCTTCGAGCAGCAGCGAGCCGCTGGCCGTCGGCTGGCGGCGCGGCAGCGGCTCGGCCTGCGGCACCTCGCGCACCACGGCCCGCGACGGCAGCAGGCGCAGGATGAGCGGCCACAGGCCGGCGCGCGCCTTCTGCAGCACCAGCACCATGGCCAGGCCGAAAACGATGATCTCGAAATTGCCGCTCTGGCCGAGCACTTGTGGCAGCCAGTCCTGCAGCCACTGCTTGAGGATGGTGATCACGCCGGCGCCGAGTACGGCGCCCCAGACGTGGCCAATACCGCCAACGACAGCCATGAACAGGTATTCGATCCCCTGGTTCAGGGCGAACGGCGTGGGGTTCACGAAGCGCTGCAGGTGGGCGTACAACCAGCCGGAAACACTGGCCAGGAGGGCGGCGATCAGGAAGATGATGATCTTCTCGCGGGCCGTATTGACGCCCATCGCCTCGGCCATCACCGTGCCGCCCTTGAGCGCCCGGATGGCGCGGCCGACGCGGGAGTCGAGCAGGTTGCGGATACTGACGATGGCGAGCAGGACGACCAGCCAGATCAGGTAGAAGAATTCCCGTCCCGACTTCAGCTCCCAGCCAGCCAGCGATACCGCCGGGATGCCGGTGATGCCGGTGTGGCCGCCGAGGAATTCGACATTGCCGAACAGGAAATACAGGCTGATGCCCCAGGCGATGGTACCCAGCGGCAGATAGTGGCCGCCCATGCGCAGCGTGATGAAGCCGAGCGACAGCGCGACGGCGGCAGTCAGCGCCATGCCGATGAACAGCGTCAGCCAGGGTGAGACGCCATGCACGGTGGTCAGCCAGGCCGTGGTGTAGGCGCCGAGGCCGACAAAGGCCGCCTGGCCGAAGGAAGTCAGGCCACCGACCCCGGTCAGCAGCACGAGGCCCACGGCGACGATGGCGTAGAGGCCGATGTAGTTGAGCAGGGTGATCGAGAATTCCGGCAGCAACAGCGGACTGACTGCCATCGCTGCGACAAAGGCAAGCAACGGCAGATGACGCAGCAACGGATTCCGCCGGGCAAGCTTGCCGGGGGTGCTGCCGCCCGTTACGTCATCGCCCAGTTCCTCTTCTTCCTCGATGCGGTGCGCGGTCAGCGAGCGCCACAACAACACCGGGATGATCAGCGTGAAGACGATCACTTCCTTGTAGGCGCTGGCATGGAAGGAGGAGAAGGATTCGAGCAGGCCGACCAGGATGGCGCCGAGTGCGGCTACCGGGTAGGAAGCCAGGCCGCCGATGATGGCACCGACGAAACCCTTGAGGCCGATCAGGAAGCCGGAATCGTAGTAGATGGTGGTGATCGGTGCGATCAGGATGCCGGAAAAGGCACCAATGGCGGCGGCCAGCGTGAAACACAGCTTACCGGCGAGGATGGGCGGGATGCCCATCAGCCGGGCGCCGGTGCGGTTCATGGCGGTGGCGCGCAGGGCCTTGCCGTAGATGGTGCGCTCGAAGAAGAAATAGAGCCCGATGATGAGCATGGCCGAGGCGAAGACGACGAGCACGGTCTGGCCCTGCAGCGGCGCCCCGGCCAACTCGAAGCTGAGGTCGGTGAAGGCCGGCGTGCGCGAGCCTTCCGCGCCGAAGAAGAGCAGGCCAAGGCCGATCAGCGCCAGGTGCACGGCGACCGAAACGATGAGCAGGACGAGGACCGAGGCGCTGGCCAGCGGCTGGTAGGCGATGCGATAGATCATCGGGCCGAGCGGCACGACCAGCGCCATTGAAATCACCACCTGGACGGCCAGCGGCAGCGAGGTCGGCGGTACGGCGAAGAGGCCGGCCGCGGCAAGCAGCGGCCCGCCGACGTTGAATATGAGCAGAGGTGGCAGCTTGGCGTAGCGCCCCTCGCGGACCAGGCGATAGCCGTCGAGCAGCGCCACCGTCGACCCCAGGCCGAGCAGCAGCCAGATCGTGCCCGGCACCTGGCCGGCCTGCAGCGAGGCCAGGGTCAGCGCGCCAAAAGCAACGAACTCGCCCTGCGGAATGAAGATGATGCGGGTGACGGCGAAGACCAGCACCAGGGCAAGGGCGAGCAGCGCATAGATGGCACCGTTGGTGATGCCGTCCTGGCCGAGGAGAAGGAGAATTTGAAGATCCATCGGGGACCGGGGATGAAA
>JAEUOE010000050.1 GCA_016790885.1 Dechloromonas sp.
GTAAAGCCCGTTTCCGTCAGGGCCTCGGGGAAGCCGGCACCCAGCGTGCCGATGATGGCGCAGGGCTTGGGATAGGCACGGGCCAGGCACTGGCTGATCGTCGTCTTGCCATTGGTGCCGGTGATGGCGATCAGCGACAACGCTTCGCTCGGGTGGCCGTAGACGGCATGCGCGAGCGGACCGGCCAGCGGGCGCAGCGCCGGGACCGGGAAATTCGGCCCATCATGCGACCATGCGAAGTCGTCGCCCGGTTGCCACAGCACGGCCACGGCGCCGCGCGCCAGCGCATCGCCGATGTAACGCCGGCCATCGGCCAGGGCGCCCGGATAGGCCAGGAAGAGATCGCCTGCCTGCACCTGGCGGCTGTCGTCGGCCACGCCGCTCGGCACAATGCCCATGCCGGCCAGGCGTTCGAGGATGGCGTGCGGCGTGCTCATAGCTTGCCCTTTCCCGCATCGGCTTCGGCCACCTGAATCGGTGCGTCCGGCGGGATGCCCAGGGTACGCAAGGCACCGCCGGTGATCTGCGCGAAGGCCGGCCCGGCGACGTCGCCACCGTAGTGGCCGCCGCTGGTCGGCTCGTCGATCATCACCGCCACGACCAGGCGCGGATCGCTGATCGGGGCGATGCCGACGAAGGACGCCACGTATTTGCGCGCATAGACGCCGCCTTCGATCTTGTAGGCGGTGCCGGTCTTGCCGCCGACGCGATAGCCGGGGACACGCGCCTTGGGGGCCGTACCGCCCGGGCCGGCCGCCATTTCCAGCATGGCACGCAGTTCGCGCATCGTTTGCGGCGAAAACACCCGCGTTCCATGCGGCGGGGCATCGTCGATCCTGGTCAGCGAGAGCGGCATCAGCTCGCCGTCATGGGCGAAGACGGTGTAGGCGCGGGCCATCTGCACCAGGCTGACGGCAATGCCGTGACCGTAGGACATGGTGGCCTGCTCGATCGGCCGCCAGTTTTTCCAGGGCCGCAGGCGGCCATTGACCTCGCCCGGAAAACCGAGGTTCGGTGCCTGGCCAAAACCCAGGCTATCGAACAGGTCCCACATTTCCTTCGGGGTAAAGCCGAGGGCAATCTTGGCCGTGCCGACGTTGGAGGATTTCTGGATCACCTCGGCGACGGTAAGCGCACCATGCGGATGGGAATCGGAAATGGTCGCCGGACCGATGCTCATTCGCCCTGGCGCGCAGTTGATGACCGTATCGAAGCGAACCTTGCCCTTTTCCAGCGCCAGGGCAGCGGTGAACGGCTTCATTACCGAACCCGGCTCGTAGGTATCGGTGATGGCGCGGTTGCGGAGTTGCGCGCCAGACAGGCGTTCGCGGTTGTTCGGGTTGTAGGTCGGCCAGTTGGCCAGGGCCAGGATTTCGCCATTGCGCGCATCGATCACGATGGCGCCGCCGGCCTTGGCATTGTGCTTCTCGACCGTCTCGCGCAGCTGGCTGTAGGCCAGGTACTGGATCTTGGAGTCGAGCGCCAGGCGAACATCCTTGCCATCCTGCGGCGGCTTGGTCGCGCCGACATCCTCGACGATGTTGCCGCGCCGGTCGCGAATGACCGTCCGGCTGCCCGGGCGCCCCAGCAGGCTACCCTGGAATGCCAGTTCGACCCCCTCCAGGCCCTTGTCGTCCACGCCGGTGAAACCGACGATATGGGCGGTCATGTCGCCGGTCGGGTAGAAGCGGCGGTATTCCTTTTCCTGATGCACGCCGGGGAATTTGTGCACCGCGATGCGATCGGCGGTTTCCGGCGACACCTGGCGCTTGATGAAGGTGAAGGTCTTTTCGGAGGCGATCTTGGCATCCAGCTCGCGCACGCCCATGTCCAGCAGGCCGGCCAGCTGGCGCTTCTGCTCGCCACTCATCTGCCGGGCATCACCCGGAATCGCCCAGATGGTCTTCATCGGCGTCGATACGGCCAGCATGTCGCCGTTGCGGTCGACGATCTTGCCGCGCGAGGCAGAAATCTCGATGTCGCGCAGGTAACGGGAATCGCCCTTCTGTTGCAGGAAGTCGTTGTTGATCACCTGCAGATAGAAGCCGCGGCCGACCAGTGCCAGGAAGGCGCCCATCAGCAACAGCCCGACGGTACGCGAACGCCAGCCCTGCAGCGCCAGTTGCAGAACCGGGCTTTCGGTGAAGCGATGACCGCGTTGCGGACGACGACGGACAACCATCAGCGACCGCCCTTCTTTGCCGCCACGGCCACCGTGGGCGGCACGACGCGACCCAGCGCATCCGGCGCCACCATGTGCAGGCGCTCACGGGCAATTTTCTCGATCCGCGGATGATTGGCCCAGGTCGACATTTCAAGCTGCAACTGGCCGTACTCGATATCGAGCTGCCGCGCCCGCTCCTGCTCCGCCTCGACCGCCTGGAACAGCTTGCGCGCCCGGTGCTGGGAGGTCACCACACCCAGCGCACAAACGACGACGATCAGGAGAAGGATCATGTTGAAACGCAGCATTACAGTTTTTCGGCCACGCGCATCACGGCACTGCGCGCCCGCGGATTGGCCGCGATTTCAGCAGCGGTCGGCTTGATCAGCTTGCCCACCAGACGCAGCTTCGGTTTCGGCAACTGATCGGCGCGCAACGGCAGGTTCTTCGGCAAGGCATCCGGCGTCGACTGGGCACGCATGAAGGTCTTGACGATGCGGTCTTCGAGCGAATGAAAGGAAATCACTACCAGGCGGCCACCCGGCTGCAGCAGGTCGAGCGCCTGCGGCAGGGCTACTTCCAGCTGGCGGAGCTCTTGGTTGATATGAATCCGTAGAGCTTGAAAGCTGCGCGTCGCCGGGTCCTGCCCTGGTTCACGGGTGCGCACGGCCTCGCGTACGAGGGCCGCGAACTGACCTGTTGTGACAATAGGTTGTTCGA
>JAEUOE010000060.1 GCA_016790885.1 Dechloromonas sp.
GCCTGCGTTTCGGCAATGCACTCGGCCAGTCGCGAGATCGGCACGCAGACGTCGGTCGGGAAGCACCGGCAGCCGGGCTTCAGCTGCAGGCAGGCGAAGTAGGCATCATGGCGGGCTTGCCACAGGCGGCTGCGGTCTTCCGGCCGGGTTGCCCATTCAAAGTTGGCGCCGCCCAGATCGTCGGCGATGGCCTGCACGGTTTGCGCCTGTTCCTCGACGCCGGCCGGGCTGCCGTGGAATTCGAAGAACAGGGTCGGTGCCTCGGCCAGCGTGGTCTTGCTGAACAGGTTGATGGCCTTCAATGACAGGGCGTCGAGCAGTTCGATACGGGCCACCGGCACGCCGAGCTGGATGGTCTGGATCACCGTCTGCACCGCCGCCTCGATGCTCGGGAAGGTGCACACGGCAGCGGAGATGGCTTCCGGGATCGGGTAGAGCTTGACGGTCAGTTCGGTCATGATGCCCAGCGTGCCTTCCGAACCAACCAGCAGGCGGGTCAGGTCGTAGCCGGCGGAGGACTTGCGGGCGCGGCCGCCGGTTTTCATGATCCGGCCGTCGGCCAGCACGGTGGTGGTGGCCATCACGTTTTCCCGCATCGTGCCGTAGCGCACGGCGTTGGTGCCCGAGGCGCGGGTGGCGGCCATGCCGCCGAGGGTGGCGTCGGCACCGGGGTCGATGGGGAAAAAGAGGCCGGTGCCCTTCAGCGCTTCGTTCAACTGCTTGCGGGTGACGCCGGCCTGCACGGTGGCATCGCCATCCTCGGCATGAATGGCCAGCACCTGGCTCATGCCCGACAGGTCGAGCGAAATGCCGCCGCGGGTGGCCAGTACATGGCCTTCGACGGAACTGCCGACGCCGTAGGGGATGATCGGCACGCCGTGTTCGGCGCACAGGCGGACGACGGCGGCGACTTCTTCGGTGCTTTCCGCCATGACCACGCCATCGGGCGGTTGCGGGGCATGGACCGACTCATCGCGGCCATGCTGCAGGCGGTTGGATTCGCCTTGCGAGAAGCGGTGCTGGAATTGTTGCTGGAGTGACTGGATCAGGGCGGCGGGAAGTGGGTGGCTCACGTCAGGAATCGGGTAGCTTGGTCGAGATCCGTGTGAGTATGCCCTTCATAAAGCGCCGTGACGAATTTTCGCCATACCAGATCGGGCTCGCCGATGCGGAAGCCGCAGTAGTGATGGTCGTTCATGTCGGTTTCCTGGACCGCCTGCACGGTGAGCCGGGACACTTCGTTGAGGCCCAGTTGGACGGTGGCATTGAGCCACACGTCGGCCGGTATCTGCTGGGCGACGCGGGCGCGGAAACCGTAGCGTGAAACCTCGTTGACCTCGACCTGAATCGCTCCGCTCGCCAGCGGGTTGCTGTTGGCCAGGCGGGCCGGGCATTTGACCGAAAAGCGGCGGTGCTGGCGTATCTGCCGCGCGACGCCGTCGCCGGGCGGGGGCGGGAGCACCTTCTTGTATTCCGGTAGGTCGTAGATGAGGTGGAGCAACGCTTTCTTGCGGTCGCTGAGGTCGGCGAAGACGGTCGTGCGCTGATTGAAGAAGTAGTCGATCAGGTCGGGGGTCATGACCGGATCGTTGGTCGTGAAGAAGCGGCGATGCGGAATCTGGATATTGGGCAGCTTGGTTTCGCAGAAATAGCGGTGCAGGTTGCGGTTGGGCGGCTTGCTGGCGTAGGCCTTGCGCATGACTTCCGGCGCATGCTTGAGGTCCAGCGCGGCGCCGACGGCCGGTGCCCCATTCACGAAATCGTAGTTCTCGACCACGTTGGCGGTCAGCCGCTTGAAGAAGAGCAGCGACTCGTACATCTCGATATGGCGTGGATTGACGGCGATGACCAGGTGGCGGGTATCGAAGAAGGTCGTGCAGTATTCGTACATGAACTTCATCAGCGGGAACAGGATGGTACCGCCGGTGCGCCGGTAGCGCGGATGCACGGCGAGGGCCGAGACCTCGGCGATCTGTCCTTCCTTCTCGCGCACATCGGTCAGGTCGAAGATGCGTTGCAGCGGGAAGCCGATGGCGCTTTCGCGGATCAGCGAGAGCGTGCCGACCACCTGGTCGCCGATCTTGGCGCACAGCGTGGTGGTCGTCGGCAGGGCATGGTAGATGGTTACCCGCATGCCGGACGGGTCCGGCGTCATGAAACCGCTGCTGACGTAGGCATCGTGCAGCAGCTTGAAACAGGCTTCCAGTTCTTCGCGGCTCTCGGCGATCTTGAGGACCAGCCGCTCGTTGGGGATCTTGCAGTCGACGAAGGAGCGATAAACCTCGTGCCGGCGTTTCTGGGGCAGCATCGAAAACAGCTTGCGGCCAGTCTGGGTAATCAGGAAGCGCAGTCGGGCAATGACAGGCATTACGCACACTCGTCAAGAATGACCATGATTTTGATCATACACCTAATTATTGACATGTATTAAGCGCCTCCGGACAATCGGCCCGTACTTCAATCCCCCTCAGAGTTCAGGAGAAATATCGATGCGCACGAAGCTTTCCGTTGTTGCCCTCTCCGTTGTCGCCGCCTTTGCGCTGTCCGCCTGTGGCCAGAAGGAGGAGCCGAAGCCGGTGGCCACGCCTGCCACGCCGATTGGCAAGCCCGAGGTCGTGGTCAAGCTCGGCCATGTCGCGCCGATGACCGGCCCGCAGGCCCACCTGGGCAAGGATAACGAGAATGGCGCCCGCCTCGCCATCGAGGAACTGAACGCCAAGGGCATGGAAATCGGCGGTGCCAAGGTGAAGTTCGAATTGCTCGCCGAAGACGACGCGGCCGACCCGAAGCAGGGGGCCATCGTGGCGCAGAAGCTGGTCGACGCCAAGGTCAATGGGGTCATCGGCCATTTGAATTCCGGCACCACCATCCCGGCCTCCAAGCTGTATGCCGATGCCGGCATTCCGCAGATTTCCGGCTCGGCGACCAACCCAAAATACACCCAGCAGGGTTTCGCCACCGCTTTCCGCGTGATGGCCAACGACGTACAGCAGGGCAAGGTGCTTGGCGAGTTTGCCGTCAAGCAGGGCATCAAGACCGTGGCCATTGTCGATGACCGCACCGCCTATGGGCAGGGCCTGGCCGACGAGTTCAAAAAGGCCGCCGAAGCTTCCGGCCTGAAGGTCGTCGCCACCGAATACACCAACGACAAGGCCACCGACTTCAAGGCCATCCTGACCAAGATCAAGTCCACCAAGGCCGAACTGGTCTTCTTCGGTGGCATGGATGCCCAGGGCGGACCGATGGCCAAGCAGATGAAGGAACTCGGCATCAAGGCCAAGTTCCTCGGAGGCGATGGCGTGTGTACGCCGGAATTCATGAAGCTGGGCGGCGAAGCGAGCGAAGGCAATTTCTGCTCACTGCCCGGCATGCCGCTGGAAAAGCTGGCCAAGGGGCCGGAATTCCGCGACAAGTTCACCAAGAAGTTCAATGCCGAAATCCAGCTCTACGCACCGTATGTCTATGATGCCGTGATGGTCATGGCCGATTCGATGAAGCGTGCCGACTCGGTCGAACCCGCCAAGTTCCTGCCGGCCATCGGCCAGACCCGGTACGACGGCGTGACTGCGCTGATCGAGTTCGATTCAGTCGGCGACCTGAAGGGCGGCGCCATCTCCATCTACCAGTACAAGAGCGGCAAGCTGGAGTATGTCGAGACCCTGGGCGGTAGCGCGGTCGATTCTGCCAAGGCTGAAGTCAAGGAAGCGGTGGCCGAGGTGAAGGAAGCTGCCCAGGCAGTGGCCGGCGCGGCAACGGCGGTCGGCAAGGAGGTTGCGGCCGAAGCCAAGGATGTCGCCAAGAGCGCAGCGGAAGCCGGCAAGGATGCCGTCAAGGCGGGCGCCGAGGCGGTCAAGAACGCAGCCGAAGCCACCAAGGCAGCAGTCGAGAAGAAGTAAGCGGATATCCCGCACCCAGGAAACGGCACCGCAAGGTGCCGTTTCCTTATGTTCCGACAAGAAAAACCAAAATGGATATTTTCCTCCAGCAGATCGTCAATGGCCTCGTCCAGGGCAGCATCTACGCCCTGGTCGCGCTGGGCTACACGATGGTCTACGGGATCATGGGGCTGATCAATTTCGCCCACGGCGAGGTGGTGATGATCGGCACGCTGGTCACCATCACCGTGGCCGGCTCGCTGATCAAGGCCGGCATGCCGGTCGCCTTGGCCGGCCTGGCCGGCTTGAGCGCCTCGGTACTGGTCTGCATGGCGCTCGGCTGGGGGCTGGAGCGCATCGCCTACCGTCCGCTGCGCAATGCGCCGCGCCTGACGCCGCTGATTACCGCCATCGGCATGTCCATCGTGCTGCAGAACCTGGCGATGATGATCTGGGGGCGCAATTACCTGACCTTTCCGGCACTGCTGCCGAAGATCAATTTCGAAGTGGCCGGGGCGCATTTCACCTTCATCCAGGTCGTCATCGTGCTGGTGTCGGCCGCCACCATGGGGGGGCTGCTGGCACTGATCTATCGCACCAAACTCGGCATGGCCATGCGCGCCACGGCGCAGAACCCGGCGGTGGCCAGCCTGATGGGGGTCAATATCAACCGCGTCATCGCCGCCGCCTTCGTCATCGGTTCGGCGCTTGGTGCGCTGGCCGGCGTCATGGTCGGTACCTATTACGAGATCGCCCACTACCAGATGGGTTTCATGCTTGGCCTCAAGGCCTTTACCGCCGCCGTGCTCGGTGGCATCGGCAACCTCGCCGGGGCCATGTTGGGCGGACTGCTGCTCGGCTTGATCGAGGCGCTGGGGGCGGGCTACATCGGCGACCTGACCGGCGGTTTCCTGGGTAGCCACTACCAGGACATCTTCGCCTTCATCGTGCTGATCGTCGTGCTGATGTTCAAGCCGAGCGGCCTGTTCGGCGAAAAGACGGGGGATAGAGCATGAACAAGTGGCTGAATCCCCGCTCCGCCTTCGGCATCGCGCTGATCACCATCGCCCTGCTCGGCCTGCCCTTCGTGGCAGCCATGGGCGGCCAGGCCTGGGTGCGCATTCTCGATTTCGCCATCCTCTATGTCTTCCTGGCGCTCGGCCTGAACATCGTCGTCGGCTTCGCTGGCCTGCTCGATCTCGGCTACATCGCCTTCTATGCCGTCGGTGCCTATACCTGGGCCTTGCTGGCCAGCCCGCATTTCGGCCTGCACCTGCCGATCTGGGCCATCCTGCCCATCGGTGCCGGACTGGCCTGCATCGCCGGCGTCCTGCTCGGTTCGCCGACCCTGAAGCTGCGCGGCGATTACCTGGCCATCGTGACCCTCGGTTTCGGTGAAATCGTGCGCATCTTCATGAACAACCTGAATGCGCCGATCAACATCACCAACGGGCCGCAGGGCATTACGCTGATCGATCCGGTGACCATCGGCGGCCTGAAGTTTTCCGGCAATACGCAGTTGTTCGGCCTGACCCTGAGCGGTCCGATGAAGTACTACTACCTGCTGGTCGCGTTGGCCATCCTGGTCATCATCATCAACCTGCGCCTGCAGCATTCGCGCATCGGCCGGGCCTGGCAGGCCATTCGCGAGGACGAGATCGCCGCCAAGGCGGTCGGCATCAATACGCGCAACATCAAGCTGCTTGCCTTCGCCATGGGGGCCAGTTTCGGCGGCATCGCCGGCGGCGTGTTCGCCGCCATGCAGGGTTTCGTGTCGCCGGAGAGCTTCTCGCTGATGGAGTCGATCATGATCCTGGCCATGGTCGTGCTCGGCGGCATGGGACATATCCCGGGCGTTATCCTCGGCGCCGTGCTGCTCAGCATCCTGCCGGAAGTGCTGCGTTATGGCGTCGGCCCGGCGCAGATGGCCTTGTTCGGCAAGATGCTGGTCGATCCGGAAAGCTTGCGCATGCTGGTTTTCGGCCTGGCGCTGGTGCTCGTCATGCGCTTCAAGCCGGCCGGCCTGTGGCCCTCGCCGGAGCGCAAGCGCGAACTGTCGGAGGCCGCCAAATGAGTGCGAATCTGCCAGTCCCGCTGCTCGAAGCGAAGGCCGTCGCCAAGCACTTCGGCGGCGTCAAGGCCTTGCGCGATGTGTCGCTGACCATTCGCCGAGGTGAAATCTATGGTCTGATCGGCCCCAACGGCGCCGGCAAGACGACCTTCTTCAATTGCATGACCGGGCTCTACGTGCCGGACGGCGGCGGCTTCGTCTTCGACGGCGCGCCGCTGGTGGCCGATGCGCCGCACCGGGCGGCCGAACGCGGCATCGCCCGCACCTTCCAGAACATCCGGCTGTTCGGCAACATGACGGCGCTGGAAAACGTCATGGTCGGCCGCCACGTGCGAACCCGGGCCGGCGTGCTCGGTGCCATGCTCAACAACGCGGCGACCAAGGCCGAGGAAGCGGCCATCCGTCAGCGCGCCATCGACCTGCTGCATTACGTGCGCATCGAGGACCGTGCCGACGACCTGGCCAAGAACCTGTCCTATGGCGACCAGCGCCGGCTGGAAATTGCCCGTGCCCTGGCTACCGAGCCCAAGCTGCTGTGCCTGGATGAGCCGGCGGCCGGTATGAACGCCACCGAAACGGCCGAGTTGCGCGAACTGATCGAAGGCATCCGCCGCGACGGAACGACGATTTTGCTCATCGAGCACGACGTCAAGCTGGTCATGGGCCTGTGCGACCGCGTTGCGGTGCTCGACTACGGCGCGCTGGTCATCGAGGATGTGCCGGCCGTGGTGCAGAAAGATCAACGTGTCATCGAGGCTTACCTAGGTGCTTGAAGTAACCGGACTCCACGTCGCCTATGGCGGCATCCAGGCGGTGCGCAGCATCACCTTCCACGTCAACGAAGGCGAGACGGTGGCGCTGATCGGTGCCAACGGCGCCGGCAAGACCAGCACCTTGAAGGCCATTTCGCGCGTGCTCGACGCGGTGGGCGGCGACGTGCATTTCTGCGGCGAGAAGATCAGCCGGATCGCGCCGCACCACGTCATCCGCAAGGGCATTGCGCTGGTGCCGGAAGGGCGGGGCGTCTTTCCCCGGTTGAGCGTCGTCGAGAACCTGCGCATGGGCGCTTTCGTGCGTGACGACAAGGCGGCCATCGAGCAGGATCTGGCCATGGTCTTCGACTACTTCCCCCGTCTCCGGGAGCGCGAAAGCCAGCTGGCCGGCACGCTCTCCGGGGGCGAGCAGCAGATGCTGGCCATCGGCCGCGCCCTGATGAGCCGGCCGAAACTGCTGCTGCTCGATGAGCCGTCGATGGGCCTGGCGCCGATCATGGTGCAGAAAATCTTCGAGGTCGTGCGCGCCGTTGCTGCCAAGGGCATGACCATCCTGCTCATCGAGCAGAACGCCAAGCTGGCGCTGGAAAGCAGCCAGCGCGGCTATGTCATGGAAAGCGGCGAGATCACGCTGCATGGCGAGTCGGCGCAACTGCTCGGCGATCCCAAGGTGCGTGCTGCCTACCTGGGCGAGTAGCACTGGATGTGTTTTCCAACTGAAATCAAACTTTTTGGGGGTGGCATGGGCAACAATGCAGCCCCGTCGACCCCGAGCCTGTGTAAAACGCCATGAAGATAGTCCAAGCTGCCTGTGTCATCTCACTCGCCCTGCTCACCTCGGCTGTTCAGTCTGAAGAACTGAGTATCAGCGATCTGCCACCCACCCGGACCTTCGATAGCACCCCGAAGCTGGCTTTTGGGCAGGTGATTCGCTATGGCAACAAAACGGTGTTCTCGCCCTGCCGCGACCCCAGTTTCACCAATTTCGAGGATGCATCGAGCGACGGCCGGATCGGCAGGGCGCTCGACAAGTTGGGCCTGTCAGCCGGCAAGAAGCTCTATGTCGAAGTGCTCGGCATCCGTGAGGGCGATGCGCTGAAGGCGACCGACATGAATTTCGCCCAGACGGATGGGCGCTGCCAGATGCCCGGCGGCAAGACGGAAATTTGGCGCGCTTCGGGCAACGAACCCGCCTGGATGCTGGCGTTCGGTGCCGAGTTCGTGCAGGTCAAGCGCGTGGGGAAGCCCGAGGTCGCGGTGCCGGCGGCGCCGCTGACGCTCGAACCCGGTCTCGCTACCTTCTCGGCGAGCAAGGACAACCAGAGTGTGTCGCTGCGTTTCGAGCGCCAGCTCTGCTACGACACGATGGCTGACGCGGTATTCGGCTGGACCGCCAGCGTGACGGCCAATGGCGAGACGCTGAAAGGCTGCGCCTGGCAGCGCTAGGCCGATTGGGCTGCTGGCCGGGGGCGGCAGCCTGTGTCGCGCTCAGTTGCTGGCGAAGCTGAAGGCGTCGGCGAAGAACTCTTCTTCAGGCAGGCCCTGGGCCATGAAATCCCGTTTGGCGGAATCGATCATGGCCGGCGAGCCACAGGCATAGACCTGGTGGCCGGATAGATCGGCAAAGTCGGCCAGCACGGCCTGATGCACGAAGCCGGTACGGCCGGTCCAGGCATCACCGGCAGCCGGAGCGGAGAGCACCGGAACATAGCGGATGTTGGCATGCTGTGCTGCCCAGGCTTCCGGCAGGGCATTCTGGTACAGGTCAATCCGCGCCTTGGCACCCCAGTAAATGAACATCGGCCGCTGGCAGTTTTCGGCAATGGCGTGCTCGACGATGGCCTTGATCGGTGCGAAGCCGGTGCCGCCGGCGAGCAGGATCATCGGCCTGGCCGAATCCTCGCGCAGGTAGAAGCTGCCGTGCGGGCCGTTGAAACGAAGGATGTCGCGCACCTTCAGGGTCGAGAAAAGCTGGTCGGTGAACAGGCCGCCCGGCACGTGGCGGATGTGCAGTTGCAGCAGCGCGTCGTCGTGCGGTGCATTGGCAAGGGAGAAGCTGCGCTTCCTGCCGTCCTTGAGCAGGATGTCGATGTACTGGCCGGCAAGGAATTGCAGGCGCTCGCTGGCCGGCAGGCGCAGGTGCAGTTCGATGACGTCCGGCGCCAGGCGTTCCAGCTTTTCGATGCGCGAGGGCAGGGTCTTGACCGGAATCTGTGTGCCCGAGGTGATCTGCTTGCATTCGATGACCAGGTCAGACTGCGGTTTGGCGCAGCAGTAGAGCGCCATGCCGGCTGCCTTTTCCTCATCCTTCAGGGCATGCGCCTGGGCTTTGCCATGGTCGACGCTGCCGGACTGGACGTGGCCCTTGCAGGCGCCGCAGGCGCCATCCTTGCAGCCGTAGGGCATGGTCAGGCCCTGGCGCAGCGCAGCGTCGAGTATGGTTTCATCGGCCTCGGCCACAAACTGGCGGCCGCTCGGCTGGACGGTGACTTGGTAGCTCATCGGTTCCCCTTCGTGCTCGGCTACAATGCCGGCGTGCAAAAAATCCTGATCGTCGGCAGCGGGGACGTCGCCCGCCGCATCCTCTCCCAACTTGCTCCGCGTGCCCGCATTTACGCCCTGTTGCGCGATGCGAGTCGGGCTGCCCAGTGGCGTGCCGCCGGTGCGACGCCGGTGCTGGCCGACCTGGACGACCGTTCCAGCCTGGCGCGTCTGGCCGGCCTGGCCGATTGCGTGCTGCACCTGGCACCCCCACCCGGCAGCGGGAAGCGTGATACGCGCACCCGCAACCTGCTGGCCGCCTTGAGCAAGGGCAAAAGTCTACCACGCAGCCTCATTTACGTAAGCACGACGGGGGTTTACGGCGATTGCGGCGGTGCCGGCATCGACGAAACGCGCCGCCTCAATCCGGAGAGTTCGCGGGCCGGGCGACGTGTCGATGCCGAGCGTGTGTTGCGTGTCTGGGGGCTGCGCAACGGCGTTGCTGTCTCCATCCTGCGTGCTCCGGGTATCTATGCCGCCGACCGCTTGCCGGTCGAGCGCCTGCAAAGGGGCACGCCGGCGCTGCTTGCCGATGACGATGTGTACACCAACCATATTCATGCCGACGACCTGGCAACGGCCTGCATCGCCGCCCTGCGCCGGGGAAGGGCCAATCGGGCCTACAATGTGGTCGATGATTCCGACCTGAAGATGGCCGAGTATTTCGATCTCGTCGCTCGGGCTTTCGACCTGCCCGCGGCGCCGCGCCTGAGCCGCGCCGAAGCGGAAAAGCTGCTGTCGCCGGTGCAGATGTCCTTCATGCGCGAGTCGCGGCGCATCGGCAATCGTCGCCTGAAAAACGAATTAAAACTGAGGCTCGCCTACCCGACCGTGGTCGAGGGCATTGCGAGCGCAAGGAGAAACGCATGCTCGTCGTAAAAACGCTCCATATCTGGATGGTCATATCCTGGTTCGCCGGCCTGTTCTACCTGCCGCGCATTTTCGTCAACCTGGCCATGGTGCCGGCCGACAGCCATGCCGAGCGCGAGCGCCTGCTGCTGATGGCTGGCAAGCTGTTCAAGTTCATGACGCCGCTTGGCTTCCTGGCTGTCGTCCTCGGCCTCTGGCTGTGGTTCGGCTATGGTTTCGCCGGTGGCTGGCTGCATGCCAAGACCGCCCTGGTCACCATCCTCGTCATTTATCACTGGCATTGCGGTCGGGTGCTGCAGGCCTTCCGGAGCGGCACCAATGCCAAGTCGCACGTCTGGTTCCGTTTCTACAACGAACTGCCGGTGGTCGTGCTGCTGATCGTTCTCTTCCTCGTCGTCCTCAAGCCTTTCTGACATGAACAAATACTTTGCGATCTGCCCGCGCGGGCTGGAAGAACTGCTGGCCGACGAGCTGCGTGGCATTGGCGGCGAAGAGATCACGGCCGTGCATGGCGGCGTCTTCTTTGCCGGCGACTGGAGCACCTGCTACCGCGCCAACCTCGAGTCGCGTATCGCGACCCGCATCCTGTGGCACATCGTCAAAGGGCCGTATGTCAAGGAGGAGGATATCTACCGCCTCGCCGTACGCCAGTTGTGGCCGAATCATTTCACCGTCAGCAACACCATGCGCGTGGTCACCACCGCCATCAAGTGCCCGCTGAAATCGCTGGATTTCGTGACCCTGCGCGTCAAGGACGCCGTCTGCGACCGCTTCCGTGAAGACCTTGGCGAGCGGCCGAATATCGAGACGCGCAACCCGGATGTCAGCGTCCATGTTTTCCTCACCGAGAACGAGTGCACGCTGTATCTCGATACCTCGGGGCAACCCTTGTGGCAGCGCGGTTTCCGCAAGGCCAGCGTGGATGCGCCGCTGAAGGAGAACCTGGCGGCAGGGATTCTGAAGTTGACCGGTTGGCAGCCCGGCACGCCGCTGATCGACCCGATGTGCGGCAGCGGCACCTTCCTGCTCGAAGCGGTGCAGATGGCGCTTGACCGGGCGCCGGGGCTGGATCGTACCTTCTCCTTCGAGCGCCTGAAGAGTTTCGAAGCGCTTAATTGGGCCAATATTCGGGCTGCCGCCGAAGCGCGCGTCAAGCCGGCCGAGCCGATGGACATTCGCGGCTACGACAGCGACGACCGTGCCGTACGAGCCAGTCGGCGCAACCTTCAGGAGGCGGGCTTTGGCGGCGTCGTTACGGTCGATCAGGGCGATGTGCTGGAAACCCAGCCGCTGACCGATCATGGCATTCTGGTCGCCAACCCACCCTACGGCGAGCGGATCGGCGAGCAGGACGAACTGGCAACCTTCTATCCGCAACTCGGTACGGCCCTGAAGCGTCACTGGGCTGGCTGGAACTGCTTCTTCTTCACAGCCGACCTGCGTCTGCCCAAACTGGTCGGCCTCAAGCCGAGCCGCAAGACACCCTTGTTCAACGGGCCGCTGGAGTGCCGCCTGTTCGAAATCCGCGTCGTTGCCGGCAGCAATCGCAAGGCCGCGAATGTTGCGACGCAATAACTATTTGAATTTGATCTTGGTCAGGATTTTGGTCTGACCACCATGTGAATATCGAACTTTTATAGAAAAAACAGAGGAGAGCAGCGCATGTCAGCCCAGACCCTATACCAACAAAAACGCATGTCCGCCGCCGACGCCATTCGTGTCGTCAAGAACGGTGACACCATCGTCGTGCCCACCGCTGTCGGCGAGCCGCCCAGCCTGCTGACGGCGCTGTCCGATGCCCGTCGCGACTTCCGTAATGTGACCGTGTCGCAGATCCTGGCCGTGCGCAAATACGGCTATCTCGACCCGGAAACTGTCGATAACGTCCGCCATACCGCGTATTTCTACAGCGGTGCCACCCGCCCGGGCGGCAAGGACGGCTGGGTCGATTTCATTCCTGCCTATTTCTCCGAAATGCCGCAGCTGATCGAACGCGGCCTGATGCCGGCCGATGTGGTGTTCAGCATGGCCTCGCCGATGGACGAGCACGGTTTCTTCTCGTTGGCCCTGGCCGCCGACTACACCATGGCTGCCATCGAAAAGGCCCGTGTCGTCGTGCTCGAAGTCAATCCGAACGTCCCCTTCGCCAATGGCGATTGCCACATCCACATCTCGCAGGTTGCCGCCCTGTGCGAGAGTGAAGAGCCCATCCTCGAAGTCGGCCTGCCGAAGATCGGCCCGGTGCAGGAGGCGATCGGCCGCTATGTCGCCGAGATGATTCCCGATGGCGCCACCCTGCAGATCGGCTACGGCGGCATTCCCGATGCGGTGGTCATGCAGTTGACCGACAAGCACGACCTCGGCATCCATACCGAAATGGTCGGCGACGGCATCATGACCCTGGTCGAGGCTGGCGTGGTAACCAACCGCAAGAAGAACTACCAACATGGCAAGATGCTGGCCACCTTCGCGCTCGGCTCGAAGAAGCTGTACCAGTTCATGAACCGCAACCCGGCGCTGGAAATGCACCCGGTCGATTTCACCAATGATCCGTTCCTGGCCGGCCAGAACGACAACCTGCACGCCATCAATGCGACGATGCAGATCGACTTCCTCGGCCAGTGCGGCTCGGAAAGCCTCGGCCCGATTCCTTATTCCGGCACGGGTGGCCAGTCCGACTTCGTGCGTGCCGCCAACCGCTCCAAAGGCGGCAAGGCCTTCATCGTGCTGCCATCCACCGCCAAGGACGACACCATCTCTCGTATCGTGCCGACCCTGTCGCCGGGCACCCACGTGTCGACCAGCAAGAACGACATCAACTACGTGGTGACCGAGTACGGCGTTGCCCAGTTGCGCGGCAAGACGGCCAAGCAACGGACCGAAGCCCTGATCGGCATCGCTCACCCCGATTTCCGCGGTGAATTGCGCGAGGCGGCGAGGAAGCTCAAGCTGCTCTAAGCAGCGCTTACAAACTGTAGCAATTTAGTTTTTCCGGACGGGCCATTTATTCGCTATCTTTAGAGTGAGTCAATGGCCCGTTCAGGTATCACCGTGAAATATCGAAATCTTCTCGTTGTGTTGCTGGCCATGTTGATGGCCGGTGTAGGCTCCAGCGCCTGGGCGCATGGTGGTCGCGTTCGCCTTGGCGTGAATGTCGGTATTGGCGGCCCGGTCTGGGGGCCAAGTTGGGGTCCCGCCTGGGGGCCGGTCTGGTATCCGCCGCCCTATTACTACCCGCCGCAAGTGATTGTTGTGCCACCGGCTCCGCCGCCGGTCTATATCGAGCAATCCGAGCCGGCTGCGCAGCCGGTGCAGGCCCAGCAATATTGGTATTACTGCAAGAGTGGGAAGGGCTATTATCCCTACGTCAAGGAATGTCCAGAAGGCTGGCAGAAGGTGTTGCCGCAACCGGAGCAATGAGATGAACGAGAAAAGACATAGGCCAAAGCTGGGTGTGCTCGGTGCTGCCCTGTTGCTCGGTGCGTGCACCGTGATTCCGACCGGGCCGAGCGTCATGGTTCTGCCGGGAACAGGTCAGCCTTTCGAGCGTTTCCGGGCTGACGACATGGAATGCCGTCAGTACGCCCAGTATCAGATCGGCGGCAAGACGGCTGGCGACAGTGCCAAGGAATCGGCCATCACCAGTGCTGCCGTAGGGACGGCGGTCGGTGCGCTGGCCGGCGCAGCCATTGGCGGCGACAGCAAGGGTGCCGCCATCGGCGCCGGCGCCGGTCTGCTCATGGGCAGCGCCACCGGTACCGATGCCTCACGCGCCTCGACCGTCGGCACCCAGCGCCAGTACGACAACGCCTATATCCAGTGCATGTACGCCAAGGGCCACCGTGTACCGGTCCCCGCCAACATGAGTTATTCGTCGCCGGTGCGCTCGTCGGTGCAAACCAAGCCGCAGGATCCGACTATTCCGCCACCGCCGCCGGGGGCGCCACCACCGGCACCGAGCAGCGTCAGGTAAGCGATCTCCACCAATGAAAAGGGCAGCCCCGAAACGGGCTGCCCTTTGGCAATCTGAGGAGCGGAAAGATCAGGCGACGCCGGCGCTATGCGCCTGCTGATCCGCCCAATAGCTTGAACGAACCATCGGTGCGCACGCGGCGCCTGAGAAGCCCATTTTCATCGCTTCTTCTTCGTACATCTTGAAGGTGTCGGGATGGACGTAGCGGCTGACCGGCAGGTGGTGGCCGGAGGGGGCGAGGTACTGGCCGATGGTCAGCATTTCGACGTTGTGAGCGCGCAGGTCGCGCATGACGTCGAGGATTTCCTCGTCGGTTTCGCCGAGGCCGACCATCAAACCTGATTTGGTCTTGACGTTCGGGTAGCGGGCCTTGAACTGTTTCATCAGCTCCAGCGAATGGGTGTAGTCGGCGCCGGGGCGGGCCTGCTTGTAGAGGCGGGGCACCGTTTCCATGTTGTGGTTGAGCACGTCGGGCAGGGCCTGGCCGAGAATCTCGAGCGCGATGTCCATGCGGCCGCGGAAGTCGGGGACCAGGGTTTCGATGGTGGTCTTGGGTGAGGCCTCGCGTACGGCGCGGACGACATCGACGAAGTGCTGGGCGCCGCCGTCGCGCAGGTCATCGCGGTCGACGCTGGTGATCACCACGTAGTTCAGCTTGAGCGTCGACACCGAGGCGGCCAGTTCGGCCGGCTCGTTCGGGTTGGGCGGCAGCGGCTGGCCGTGGCCGACGTCGCAGAAGGGGCAGCGGCGGGTGCAGATGTCGCCGAGGATCATGAAGGTGGCCGTGCCGCGGCCGAAGCATTCGCCGATGTTCGGGCAGGCAGCTTCCTCGCAGACGGTATGCAGTTTCTTTTCGCGCAGCATGGATTTGATTTCGCCGAAGCGCCCAGCGCTGTTGCCGGCCTTGACGCGTATCCATTCGGGTTTGCGCAGCGGTTGGTCGACCGGCACGATCTTGATCGGGATGCGGGCGGTCTTCAGTTCGCCTTTTTGCTTGACGCCCTTTTGCTTCGCGCCGCTCGGGTTTTCAGTATCAGCCATGCGATTTTTCCAGTTGCTGTAGCAAGTATTGCGAGAGTTGCTCGCCCGCCTCGTGAGCGGTGAGCGGGATGTTCAGGTCTTTGGTCTGGATCACCCGCAGGCCAGCATAGCCGCAGGGGTTGATCGCGTCGAATGGGGAAAGATCCATATCGACGTTAAGCGAGACGCCGTGGTAGGAACAGCCGTTGCGGATGCGCAGGCCGAGGGCGGCGATCTTGGCGTCACCGACATAGACGCCGGGTGCGCCATCGCGCCGCTCAGCCGTGACGCTATATTCGGCGAGCAAGTCGATCACCGCCTGCTCAATGGTCGTAACCAGTTCGCGCACCTTGATCTTCAGGCGTGGCAGGTCGAGCAGCAGGTAGATCACCACCTGGCCAGGGCCGTGGTAGGTGACCTGCCCGCCGCGGTCGATTTTTACCAGCGGGATGCCGATGTCGCGCAGGATGTGTTCCGGCTTGCCAGCCTGGCCGAGGGTGTAGACCGGCGGGTGCTCGACGACCCAGAGTTCGTCCGGCGTTTCAGCCGTGCGGGTGGCCGTGAAGTCCTGCATGGCCTGGAAGGTCGGCTCGTAATCGACCCGGCCCAGGCGTTTGACGACGGGGAGCACGTTACAGCACGACCTTGACCAAGGGGTGCGACGTCAATTCCATGTACAGCGCATCGAGTTGCGGCTTGGAGGTGGCGACCACGGTACAGGTCAGGCTCAGATAGTTGCCGCCGGAACTGGCGCGCATTTCCATCGTTGCGCCGTCGAAATCAGGGGCGTGGCGGGTGACGATGGTGAGCACCGCCTGGGCGAGTTCGTCGTGCGCCTTGCCCATGATCTTGAGCGGGAAGTCGCAGGGGAATTCGAGAAGGGTGTCCTTGTAGGAAGCCATGTCAGCCTTTGCGCATTATGGTGTTCTTGAAATCCTGGTACCACTGCCACATCTGTTCTGCGTAAGGGCCGGGTTTGCCGGTGCCGACAGGCTTGCCGTCGAGGGTGGCGATGGCCAGGATCTCCTTGGTCGAAGAGGTCATCCAGACCTCATCGGCAGCCCGAAGTTCCGCCTCGCTGATTTCGCGCACGACGAGCGGCTGCTTATGCTGCTCGGCCAGTTCGATGATCACGTCGTAGGTGATGCCAGGCAGCATCAGGTGGGTCTTGGGCGGGGCGATCAGCACGCCGTCCTTGACGATGAAGATGTTGGAGGCAGCGCCTTCCTTCATGCAGCCGTCGCGGATCAGCAGCGCCTCGGCGCAGCCCTGTTCGACGGCCTGTTGGCGGGCCAGCACATTGGCGAGCAGCGAGACGACCTTGAGGTCACAGCGCGACCAGCGCAGGTCGGGTACGGTGATGGCGGCGACGCCCTTGGCACGGACCTCGGCCGGTGTGGTGACCAGCGGCGAAGCGAAGGCGAAAGCAGTCGGTGGCACGCTGGCCGGCGGGAAAGCGTGGTCGCGCTTGTCGTCGGCGCCACGGGTGACTTGCAGGTAGATCGACTGGTCGTCCCAGGGGGCGGCTTCGATCAGCTTGAGGGCGACAGCCTTCCATGCCTCGACCGACAGTGGATTGGCCATCTTGATGCCATCCAGCGTCGCCTGCAGGCGCTTCAGGTGCTCGTCGATGCGGAAAGGCTTGCGCGAATAGACCGGAATGACCTCATAGACGCCGTCCCCATACAGGAAGCCGCGGTCGAGCGGCGAAATGCCGGCTTCTGCCAGGGGCAGGAAGCGGCCATTCAGATAGATGGGGTCGGCGACGTAGGGGGTCATGGTCTTAGTTGAACCACAGGCGGATGGTGTCGATGATGCGAATGAAGATATTGCCGGGTTCGATTTTTTCAAGGGCAGTCACCGGGTATTCGCCGTAGGGCTTGTCCTCGATGCTGACCTTGACGACACCCAGCTTCTGGCCGATTTCGATCGGTGCGATCAGGCGCGGCTCGGCGACGAATTCGGACTTCACCTTGTCGGCATAGCCCTTGGGTACGGAGACGTACAGTTCGCTCGGGAAACGGGCCTTGATCTCGCTCTGGGCGCCCTTCCAGACGCGCAGCTTGGCCACTTCCTGGTCCTTGGCGAAGACGGCGATAGTGTCGTAGGAGATGAAACCCCAGTTGATCAGCTTCTGCGATTCACTGGCGCGGGCATTGTCGGAGGTAGTGCCGAGCACGACCGAGAGCAGGCGGCGTTTGTCGCGCAGGGCCGAGGAGATCAGGCAGTAGCCGGCGGCTTCGGTGTGCCCGGTCTTGACGCCGTCGACCGTGGGGTCGATGAAAAGGAGGCGGTTGCGGTTTGGCTGGGTGATGTTGTTGTAGCGGAACTCCTTCATCGAGTAGTACTTCCGGTACTCCTCAGGAAAATCGCGGATCAGCGCCGAGGCGAGCAGCGACAGGTCGCGCGCCGTGGTGTAGAGATTGGGGTCGGGCAGGCCGGTGGAATTGGTGAAGTGACTGTTCTTCATGCCCAGGCGCTGGGCCTCGCGGTTCATCATCTGCGCGAAATTCTCCTCGCTACCGGCGATGCCTTCGGCCAGCGTGACACAGGCGTCGTTGCCGGACTGGACGATCATGCCCTTGATCAGGTCTTCGACCGCTACCTGCGTGTCGACGCGGACGAACATCTTGGAGCCGCCCGTGCGCCAGGCCTTTTCAGAAACCGGCAGCGGCTGGTCGAGCGCCAGCGTCTTCTTGTGGATGGCTGCGAAGGTCAGGTAGGCCGTCATCAGCTTGGTCAGCGAGGCTGGCTCGATGCGGTCATCCGGTTTCTCGGTGTTGAGCACCTGATTGGAGCTGATGTCGAGCAGCAGCCAGGACTTGGCGGCGAGCGACGGCGGAACTGGCAACTGCTGGGCTAGCGCCTGCCCGGCGAGGGTGAGGCTGACAAGGAGTAGGGCGGTCTTGCGGAACAGCGACATGGGGAATTTTCTTTATTTTGCGTTGGGGGAAAGCATTATACCCCCGCCTCCACAGCCTCCCTGGGCGCTGCCGCACACAGGGCTTCAACAGCAGGATGGCGGATGCGCCGCTCACTGGAAATGGCATAAATCTGCTCGCTGACACCGTGCATGGCTCCCAGCGGCTGGGCATCGAGTTGGGCGGCGATCTGCTCGGTAAGGGCGAGCGGAGCCGGGAAAATGCCCAGGCCGCCGCGGCCGAAGGTGGTCAGCAGTGCGCTGTCCTCGAATTCGGCCACGATCTTCGGCCGGATTCCGGTGCGTTCCAGCCAGCGGTCGATGCGGCCACGCAGTGCGTTGTGGCGGGTGGGCAGGAGCAGCGGGGCGTTGTCGAGGCCTTTGGGGAAATCGGCACGGTAGCGTTCGGCCAAGGCGGGCGTGGCGAACAGGCCGGTGGCAAATTCGCCGAGCCGGGTGCTGAATACCTTCAGGTTGTCGCCGACCGGCGCGGCGCGGTCGGTCAGAACCACGTCGAGACGATGCAGGGCCAGATCGGCGAGCAGGGTTTCAAACTCGCCCTCATCGCAAATCAGGCGCACATCGGCCGGCATTTCAGTTACGGTGGACAGCAGGCGATAGGCGAGCAACTTCGGGATGCCATCGGAAATGCCGGCGCGCAGGCGTAGCGTGGATTCGCTGTCGCTATGCTGGACAGCGTCGATCAGCGCATCCCCGAGCTGGAATATCTGGTCGGCGTAACCGAGGGCAACCCGACCGGCATCGCTCAGGACCAGGCCGCGCCCCTGGCTGTTGAACAGGGCCTTGCCGAGCTGCCGTTCGAGCAGCGAGAGCTGGCCGGAAATGGTCTGGATGGCTACGCCAAGGCGTTCGGCGGCGCGGGTGATGCTGCCTTCCTGGGCGACAACCCAGAAGTAGTGCAGGTGCTTGAAATTAAGTGGGGCCATGAGTTCCGCAGGAAAAATCGAAGTAAAGCTCAATTTTGCTCCGATTTTTGAATTTGTTGCAATGCACTATCATCGGCCCCGTTTCTCTGTGGAGGATTAATAAATGAAACGCGTCGTTTTATTCCTGCTGACCAACCTGGCCGTCATGCTGGTGCTCAGCGTGGTGACCAGCCTGCTCGGTGTCAATAAATTCCTGACCGCCAATGGTCTGAATCTTGGCATGTTGCTGGCGTTCTCGGCAGTCATCGGCTTTGGTGGTGCATTCATCTCGTTGCTGATGTCGAAAACCATGGCCAAGTGGAGCACTGGCGCCCGGGTGATCGAAGCGCCGAGTTCCTCGACCGAAGTCTGGCTGGTCGATACCGTCGCCAAGCTGGCCAAGCGTGCCAACCTGCCGATGCCCGAAGTCGCCATTTATGAAGGCGAACCCAATGCCTTTGCGACTGGCGCGACCAAAAACAGCTCGCTGGTGGCAGTCTCTACCGGCTTGCTGCAGAGCATGACCCGCGACGAAGCCGAGGCGGTGCTGGCGCACGAAGTCGCGCACATTGCCAATGGCGATATGGTTACGCTGACCCTGATCCAGGGGGTGGTCAATACCTTTGTTGTCTTCCTCGCCCGCATCGTTGGTTACGTGGTGGACAGCTTCCTGCGCCGCAATGACGAAGAGAGTTCCGGCCCCGGAATCGGTTACATGGTCACCAGCATGATCTGCGAGATCGTCTTCGGTATTGTGGCCAGCATCATCGTTGCCTGGTTCTCCCGTCAGCGCGAATTCCGTGCCGATGCCGGTGCTGCGCAACTGATGGGCAGTGCCGTACCGATGCAGAACGCGCTGCGCCGTCTGGGCGGCCTGCACACCGAACCCCTGCCGCAGAACATGGCAGCGTCGGGGATCGCTGGCGGTCAGGGCATCATGGCGCTGCTGGCGACGCATCCGCCGCTTGAGGAACGTATTGCCGCGCTGAACACACGCTGATACCGGCTGGGTTCCTTTTGGTCCCATGGCAAGTAAATATACGTATGGTGTTTTTCTGCCGATAGCGTAAGTTCGGATCACTAACCGAGGATCATCACAATGCGAAGACTTGTTCTGCTCTTCTTAGGGCTTGCTGGCGGCTGCTCGTTTTACGCTCATGCTGGCTATGACCTCGCTCAACTCGAAGTGCTGGCGCTGGAGAAAAACCTCAGCCTTCGTGCAGCGGGCGATTTGATTGATTCGGCTCGCTTTGGTGTGGTCTCCGCATCTGCCTTCCCGAATCCAGAGCTTGAGGTATTGAGTGGCACCGCTCGCTCCCGCGCGGTTGGCGGCGAGTCAGGGAACGCGCGCAGCATCTCGGTGACGCAGCCGATCGACTTGCCCATGCGTCGAGCAACAAGGATTGCGGTCGCGGAAGCCGGCCTCGAAGTGACGTCGGCATCGGTTGAAGCCTTCAAGCAACGCATTCTGGCCGATGTCCGGTTGCGCTATTACGAGCTACTGCTGCGTGAGGCTGAGGTTGCAACGGCGAAGGAGGACTTCAAGCTGGTTAACGCAGTCAGGGACCGAATTAACCAACGCGTCGTGCAGGGCGAGTCGCCACGTTTCGACCTGATCAGGGCGGATGCAGAGACAAAAAGCGCGGACATGCGGGTGAAGGCGGCAGAGTTCAGGGAGCAGCAGGCGCGGGCCCAGCTTCAGCAATCCGTTGGTACGGCATTGCCAGATGATTTCTCGTTGGCAGGCAGATTGCGAGACGTCCCGGCGCTTGAAGATGAAACGGTGATTCGTGCGCGGCTATTGAATGTCAATCCAGAGCTTCAGCGTGCCAAGGCGGAGGTTGCCCGCTCTGAGCGCTCCCTCGAGCTGGAAAGAATGCGCAGGCTGCCCACCCTTGCCCTCCGCGGCGCAGTTGATGAGGATCCGGACATGCGAAATTCGCGCCTTGGTCTGGTTGTCTCCATTCCTCTCTGGGATCAGCGACGCGGGCCCGTTGGTGAAGCCGCGGCGCAGCTTTCCAGGGCAAGAAACGAGATGGACGCGCAAATTTTTTCTCTGTCGCAATCCTTGGGGGCGGCCGTCAGTCAATACCGCATCGCATCGACGCAGGTGAATGCTTTGGAATCGGGCATTCTCAAAGAAGCCGAAGCGGCTTTGAAGGTTGCCGAGTCGGCCTACAAATTTGGCGAACGCGGGTTTCTGGAGGTTCTGGATGCTCAGCGTGTGTTCCGCGCGGCGCGCACCGAATTGATCGCAGCGAGGTTTCAGTTGGCTGCTGCATGGGTTGAAATTCAACGGTTGCTGGCTTCTCGAGAAAGTGTTTCGAAATGAATAATCAAAAGATTTTTGTCCTGGCGGCGCTGCTATTGAGTCTCGGTGCCTGTAAGGAGCGCGTCGAGGAAACCGCCGCAGCGCCCGCCCTTGATCCGTACACGATCGAGACGGAGGTCAGCTCCCTGCCCCAGTTCAAGCTGACGGCGATAGGGTCGGCACCCGTGGTGGATACCCTTCGGGTTGCCGGAAAGATCGATTTTGACGAGCAACGTCTTGCGCGCATCGGTGCAACGGTGACCGGCCGGGTGCTGGATATCGATGCCATGCTGGGTCAGTCGGTGGCCAAAGGCGATGTCCTGGCCCGTCTGAACAGTAGCGAACTGTCGGAGCAGCAGCTGGAGTACGTAAAGGCTCGCGCAAGAATGGAACTGAACCGGCGTCAGGCTGAACGGGCCAAGGCGCTATTCGATGCGGACGTTATCGGCGCCGCAGAATTGCAGCGGCGCGAAAGCGAATTCAGTATTTCCCGGGCAGAGACGCGGGCGGCGGAAGATCAATTGCGTCTGCTCGGGGTAAGTACGGCTGTCTTGAATCGACTGGGAACCGAAGGGGGGGTCAGTCCGGTGACCCCGGTGACCGCCTCGTTAGGTGGTGTCGTGGTCGAGCGCAAGCTGGCTACCGGCCAGGTCGTGCAACCGGCCGACACGCTTTTTGTCGTGGCCGATCTGTCTCGCGTGTGGGCTGTCGCGCAGGTTCCTGAACAGCAGATTGGTCTGGTTAGCGTCGGGCAGCCGGTCTCCATTGAGGTTCCTGCGCTGAACAACGAACGGCTCGTTGGCAAGCTGATCTACGTTGGCAAAACGGTGAATCCTGAGACCAGAACGGTGCTTGTTCGCAGCGAACTCGACAATCGAGACGGTCGGCTGAAACCGGCGATGCTCGCGTCAATGCTGATTTTGGCCAAGCCTGTGCCGAAGCTGGTTGTTCCGGCCTCGGCGGTTGTTCGCGATGGCGACGGTGATTATGTCTTTGTTCAGGAGAATGAACGAATTTTCCGACTTATTCCGGTCAAGCTCGCTCCGGAAGTTGATGGCGTCCGTCCCGTGCTGAGTGGCCTGAATGATGGCGATAAAGTGGTCGTGGAAGGCGCGTATCACCTCAACAACGAGCGCAAGCGTCGCTTGATGGGAGGTTGAGATGATCGAGTCGCTGATCAGGGCAGCCCTGAAACAACGGGTTGTCGTTGCGGTCATGGCCTTGGTTTTGCTCGGCGCGGGATTCTGGGCGCTGCCTAAACTGTCTGTGGACGCCTTCCCCGATGTGACCAATGTTCAGGTGCAGGTGGCGACAGAGGTTCCTGGGCGCAGCCCCGAAGAGGTGGAGCGTTTTGTGACGGTGCCCATTGAGATTTCGATGACCGGTCTCCCGGGGTTGACGGAGATGCGATCATTGAATCGAAATGGCATTTCCCTGATTACGCTGGTATTTACCGACAGTACCGACGTCTTCTTTGCCCGCCAGCTGGTAATGGAGCGATTGATCGAG
>JAEUOE010000081.1 GCA_016790885.1 Dechloromonas sp.
GCAGCGGCCGGGGTCCAGTAGCCATCGCGCCAGCACAGACCGAAGCCGCTCTTGGCGACGACGTCACGCTGGTCGATCAGGTAAACGCGCTCTTGCGCAACAGCGGAGAAACCGATACCGGCCAGCAGGGCCAGAACCAGGGTCTTCTTGGCAATATTCATAAGTTGGAGTCCCAAAAAAATGTGCGTGAGGGGTTGTAATTTGAAGCTGCATCATTCTATTACGAATCGTCACCATTCAACCACTTGTCACACACAGCAAAACACCGTGGCGCGCGTTCATTTCCGCTACCATGTGGCCCCACGGCGACTACGCCGCCGAGAAGAAAACACAACACCATGACAAGAATGCGTACATTTTTCCGCTGGCTGCTCGGCAAGCCGGCCACCACCGGCGATCCGCTGGCCCAGGCGCTGGAGCGCTTCGCCGACCCGGATGCCGACACCCTTGAACTGATCCGCCATCTGGTCGCCCAGTTGCGACCGCGGGGCCGGGGCGACGAGGAAGTTGCCGAGCGCTACCGGGCCATGCTCGACCGCCTGGTGGCCGACCCTGCCCTGCGCACCGCCTTCTGCAGCCATGTCGTGCATTTCATCGCCACCCGCCGCCTGGTCACCTTTTTCACCGACAGCGGCATCCTGCCCGGCACCGGCTTCTTTTCCGAATGGGGCCGCATTCTCGGCAACCGCCTGCTGCCCGAGGTGCCCGACGAGCGCCGGCTGAAGGACTGCCTGCACGTCGTTTTCCACCGCGCCGACGACTGGCGCTGGCTGCAGGAGATTCCGACCGAGCTGTCGCAACGCTTCTGGGAGCTGGTGGCGCCGGACAAGGAATTGCGCAACATCGACTGGCGCAGCATCCAGGAGCAGATGCTCGACGCCGTGCTGCTCCTTGCCCACCGGGTCAGCGGCCTGGGCGTCGAAAGCGAGCTGATGCGCGCTTCGCCCAACTTCGACGACGACACGCCGCGCTTCGTCGCGCTGTCGGCCGAGGCGCTCGATTTCGTCAATACCTTCCGCGCCGCGCTCGACAACCCCGAGCTCAGCGCCGACGACGGCAGCCAGTTGCTGGTCATTGCCGACCAGTGCCAGGAAACCCTGCAAAAGATTCGCAAGCGGGCGCTGACCGTCGGCACCAGCCTGCACCTTTCCTACCTGCTGACGCGCAGCGAACAGAGCATCGAGCGCCTGCGCGACCTGGTCGCCATCCTCGGTGCCGGGCAGCAGGCCGAAACGCACGGGGCAGCCGTCCGCGCCTGGGGCGAATTCGCCCACGCCGCCTTCATCGCCGAAAACCGCCGCAACAGCCTGCGTTTCTACCTGGCCCAGCTGTCCGGCCTGCTCGCCGCGCGCGTCACCGAAAACGCCGCCCGCTCCGGCGAACACTACATCTGCGAATCGAATGCCGACTACCGCCACATGTGGCGTTCGGCCGCCGGTGCCGGGGTGCTGATCGGCGTCATGGCCCTGCTCAAGATCAAGGCTGCCGCGCTGCACGCCCCGCTGTTCGGCGAAGCCTTCATCTTCAGCATGATTTACGGCCTCGGTTTCGTCGTCATCTTCCTGCTCGGCATGACCGTCGCCACCAAACAGCCGGCCATGACGGCGCAAACCCTGGCCGGCCTGCTCGGCGACCTGCGCCTGAGCCGCAGCGCCGACCTCGAACGCCTGGTCGACGTGGTCGCTGCCGTCTGCCGCAGCCAGCTCGCCGCCATCGCCGGCAACGTGATGGTCGCCCTGCCGGTTGCCATCGCCGTCGGCTTCGGCCTGGCCTATCTCGACGGCGCGCCGCCGATCAGCGTCGACAAGGGGGCGCACCTGCTCGCCGACCTCGACCCGCTGAGCTGGGCCCTGCCGCATGCCGCCATCGCCGGCCTCTTCCTCTTCCTGTCCGGCCTGATCACCGGCTATTTCGACAACCGCGCCGCCTATACCGACATCGGCGCCCGCATCGGCCGCCTGGGCTGGCTGAAGGCCGTATTCGGCCGCGAGCGGGCGAATCGCATCGGCAGCTACATCCAGGAGCGGCTGGGCGGCATCATGGGCAACTTCCTGTTCGGCTGCATGCTCGGCTCGACCGGCGTCATCGGCACCATCCTCGGCCTGCCGCTCGACATCCGCCACATCGCCTTCTCGTCGGCCAACCTCGGCTATGCGCTGGTCGGCTTCCAGTTCGACCTGCCGCTCAAGGCCATCGCCTGGGCAGCGCTCGGGGTGGCCGCCATCGGTTTCACCAACCTGGCGGTCAGCTTCCTGCTCGCCCTGCGCACGGCCATGCGCGCCCGCGGCGTGCAGTTCGAGCACGGCGGGCCGTTGTTCAAGGCCCTGTGGCGCCGCCTGCGCCAGCAGCCGCGCAGTTTCTTCCTGCCGCCCCGCC
>JAEUOE010000087.1 GCA_016790885.1 Dechloromonas sp.
TTTCTGGTGCTCGCCACCGGCGTTCTGTGGCTGGCCTGCTGGAAACTGATGCCGGAAACGCTGCCGCCGGAAAAACGCCAATCCCTGCGCCCGGCCTACCTGGCCAGCACCTACTGGAAGGTCATGACCTCGCCGGCCTTCCTGACCGCCTGCGCGGCACTGGCGCTCAACTTCAGCGGCTTCTTCATCTATATCCTGTCCGCCCCGGTCTTTCTGATGACCCACCTCGGGGTGCCGGAAACCGGCTTTCTCTGGCTGTTCGGCCCGGCCATGGCCGGACTGATCGGCGGTTCGTGGCTTTCCGGCCGCCTGGCCGGCAAGGTGCAGCTGTCGCGCACCATCGCCATCGGCTATGCCGTGATGGGCAGCGCCGCCGGCATCAACCTGCTGCTCAATATTGTGCTGCCGCCGGGGCTGCCGTGGAGCGTCCTGCCCATTTTTCTCTACACGCTGGGCATGTCGCTGGCCATGCCCTGTCTGAGCCTCTTCGCGCTCGATCCCTTCCCCGCTCAGCGCGGACTGGCCGCCTCTTGCCAGACCTTCTTCCAGTCAGGCTTCAACGGCATCACCGCGGCACTGATCGCCCCGGCCCTGTGGGGTTCGACGCTGACGCTGTCGCTCGGCATGGCCGGCCTGATGCTGGTCGGCGGCAGCGCCGCCCTGCTCCACCAGCGCTTACGTCTGGTACCACGGTAGGCCGCGAAAACGCCAGCCGCCCAGCGTGCCGCGATGGTAATTCTCGTCGAGCGGGCCTTCGAACCCTTCGAGCACGTTGATCACCTGCGTAAACCCGGCTGCTTCCAGCGCCTGCCCGGCATCAACCGAACGATTGCCGCTGCGGCAGATGAGCAGGACCGGCCGCGCCAGATCGCCTTTCACCACCCGTGCCACCTTGGCAGCAAACTGCGGGTCGATTTCCCAATCCGGCCCCTCTTGCCAGGCCACATGCTCGGCCCCGACAGGAAAACCGACATACATGAACTCGGTTTCCGCCCGACAGTCGATCAGGACGGCTTGCGCATCCTGCTGCAGAAATTCGTAGGCGGCCCGGGGATCGAGGTGCTGCATCGGCATATCCGAAAATTAGTGGGGATGGATATTATGAAAGAGAGCCCGCCCGGGCGTAAACTTGCCTTTCCCCATCGACCGGAGTTCGCATGAAGCTGCCCGCCTGGATATCCGCCGCCGCCTCGGCCATCATCGCCGCCGCACTACCGGCCTGCGACTTCGTCAACCTGAAGGAGATCAAGCCGGGCGTCACGACGCAGGCCGATGTCCGCTCACGCATGGGCGAGCCCGGCTTCATCCACTGGAACGACGATGGTACGGCAACCTGGGAATACGCCCGGCAGCCGAACGGCAGCAGTTGCTACATGATCACCTTTGGCCAGGACCACGTGGTCACCCAGGTCGAGCAGGTGCTCAACGATGCCAATTACGCCAAGGTCCGCGTCGGCATGAGCAAGGACGACATCCGCCGCCTGTTCGGCGCACCGGGCAGCAAGCAGACCTTCAACAACCTGCGCGAGGAAATCTGGGAGTGGCGTATCGAAGGCATGCCGCCAATGGACGAAACCTACTTCATGGTGCATTTCGATACCGACAACGGCGGGGTCAAGAAAACCTCCAAGCGTGTCGCCGTCAAGGGATAGGGACATTTCCGCCGTCACCGCCCTGCCGGGAAAACCGCACGGGAGGCCGGCCCTGCCGGTGAAAACGTCTCCAAAATCAACACACTTGGCAGTCCGGGCCGCCCCCGGTACACTAGCGCCTCTGCCGAGGAGCGCTGCGACCCTTCCATTCAAGGGGCCAGGCTCGGCAACGATCAACGGCGCTCGCAAACCCCTAGTTTCTCCTAGTCCCGGTTTGTGGCGCCGTTTGCTATTGCGGCGCCCCCGGTGCGAATTCTGGTAACAAACCGCTTTGCCGAGGTCATCCATGCAGCCCGATCGTACGTCCGAACTCTCCACCCTGCTCCAGCAACGCCTGCTCGTCCTCGACGGCGCCATGGGCACGATGATCCAGCGCCACGGCCTGCAGGAAGCGGACTACCGGGGCACACGCTTCGCCGATCACGCGCATGACCTGAAGGGCAACAACGACCTGCTGGTGCTGACCCGCCCCGACATCATCGGCGGCATCCACCGCGAGTACCTCGAAGCCGGCGCCGATATCCTCGAGACCTGTACCTTCAATTCGACCGCCGTGTCGCAGGCCGACTACAACCTGTCGGAACTGGTCTATGAGCTGAACGTCGAAGGTGCCCGGCTGGCCCGCCGGCTGTGCGACGAATTCACCGCCGCCAATCCGGCCAAGCCGCGCTTCGTCGCCGGCGTGCTCGGTCCGACCAGCCGCACCGCGTCGATCTCGCCGGACGTCAACGACCCCGGCTACCGCAACGTCTCCTTCGACGAACTGGTGACCGACTACGTCGAGGCCATCCGCGGCCTGACCGATGGTGGCGCCGACATCCTGCTCGTCGAAACCGTCTTCGACACGCTGAACGCCAAGGCCGCGCTGTTCGCCATCGAACAATTCTTCGACGCCGCCGGCCGCCGCTGGCCGGTGATGATCTCCGGCACCATTACCGACGCTTCCGGCCGCACGCTGTCGGGGCAGACGGCCGAGGCCTTCTGGAACTCGCTGCGCCATGTCCAGCCGCTGTCCTTCGGCCTGAACTGCGCGCTCGGCGCCAAGGAACTGCGTCAGTACGTCGAGGAACTGTCCCGCGTCTGCGACTGCTACGTCTCGGCCCACCCGAACGCCGGCCTGCCCAACGCCTTCGGCGGCTACGACGAAACCGCCGACATGCTGGCCGATGAGATCGAGAGCTGGGCCAGGGCCGGCATCGTGAATATCGTCGGCGGCTGCTGCGGCACATCGCCGGAACACATCGCGGCCATTGCCCGGCGCGTCGCGCCGGTCGCCCCGCGCGCCATTCCGGCCATCGCACCGGCCCTGCGCCTGTCCGGCCTGGAAGCCTTCAACGTCACCCCGGAATCGCTGTACGTCAACGTCGGCGAGCGGACCAATGTCACCGGCTCCAAGGCCTTCGCCCGCATGATCCTCGAAGGCCGCTTCGACGATGCGCTGGCCGTTGCCCGCCAGCAGGTCGAGAACGGTGCGCAGGTCATCGACATCAACATGGACGAGGCGATGCTCGATTCGATCGCCGCGATGGACAAGTTCCTCAAGCTGATCGCCTCGGAACCCGACATTTCGCGGGTGCCGATCATGATCGACTCGTCGAAGTGGGAAGTCATCGAGGCCGGCCTCAAGTGCATCCAGGGCAAGGGCATCGTCAATTCGATCTCGATGAAGGAAGGCGAGGCCAAATTCATCGAACAGGCCAAACTGGCCCGCCGCTATGGTGCCGCTGTCATCGTCATGGCCTTCGATGAAAAGGGCCAGGCCGATACGTTCGCGCGCAAGACTGAGATCTGCCAGCGCGCCTACGAACTGCTGACCGGCATCGGCTTCCCGGCCGAGGACATCATCTTCGACCCGAACATCTTTGCCATCGCCACCGGCATTCCCGAGCACGACAACTACGCCGTCGATTTCATCGAGTCGGTACGCTGGATCAAGCAACACCTGCCGCACGCCCACATTTCCGGCGGCGTATCCAACGTATCGTTCAGCTTCCGCGGCAACGACCCGGTGCGCGAGGCGATCCACACCGTCTTCCTCTACCACGCCATCCAGGCCGGCATGACCATGGGCATCGTCAATGCCGGCATGCTCGGCGTGTACGACGACCTTGAGCCGGAACTGCGCGCCAAGGTCGAGGACGTGGTGTTGAACCGCCACCCGGGCGCTGGCGAGGCACTGGTCGATTTCGCCCAGACCGTCAAGGAAGGCAAGGCCAAGGACAGCGGCCCTGATCTGTCGTGGCGCGAGCAGTCGGTCGAGAAGCGCCTGGAACACGCGCTGATCAAGGGCATCACCGATTTCGTGGTAGCCGACACCGAGGAAGTGCGCGCCAAGCTGGAAAGCGAAGGCAAGCCGCCGCTCGCCGTCATCGAAGGCCCGCTGATGGCCGGCATGAACCATGTCGGCGACCTGTTCGGCGCCGGCAAGATGTTCCTGCCCCAGGTGGTCAAATCGGCCCGCGTCATGAAGCAGGCGGTGGCCCACCTGCTGCCTTTCATCGAAGCCGAAAAGAGCAGAACCGGCCTGGGCAGCAAGGGCAAGATCCTGATGGCGACCGTCAAGGGTGACGTACACGACATCGGCAAGAACATTGTCGGCGTGGTGCTTGGCTGCAACGGCTACGACATCGTCGACCTCGGCGTCATGGTCTCCTGCGACAACATCCTGAAGGCAGCGCTCGAACATCGCGTCGACATCATCGGCCTGTCCGGCCTGATCACCCCGTCGCTCGAGGAAATGGCGCACGTTGCCAGCGAAATGAAGCGCCAGGGGATGAAGCAGCCGCTGCTCATTGGCGGCGCGACAACCAGCCGCGCCCATACCGCGATCAAGATCGCGCCCAATACCGATGGCGCCGTGGTTTATGTGCCGGATGCCTCGCGCGCCGTCGGCGTCGCCACCAAGCTGCTCTCCACCGAACAGCGCGACGGCTACATGGCCGAGATCGCCAGCGAGTACGAAACCGTGCGCGCCGAGCACGCCGGCCGCAAGGGGGCCACGCTGGTATCGCTGGACGAAGCCCGCGCCAACCGTTTCACGTGGAACCAGCCGTTCACGCCGGTCAAGCCCAGGCAACCCGGCCTGCACACGCTCAACCCGAGCCTGGCCGACCTGTCGCTGCTCATCGACTGGACCCCCTTCTTCCAGAGCTGGGATCTGGCTGGTCGTTACCCGGCCATCCTCGACAACGAGACGGTCGGCGAAACCGCCCGCCAGTTGTTCGCCGATGCCAAGGAAATGCTGGGCCGGATCATCAGCGAAAACTGGCTGTCGGCCCGCGCCGTTTTCGGCCTCTACCCGGCCCGGGCGGAGAACGAGGACATCATCATCTACAGTGATGAAAGCCGGACCACCGAGCTGACCCGCTGGGTGGGCTTGCGCCAGCAGCACAAACAGCCGGCCGGCCGCTTCAACGTGGCGCTGGCCGACTATATTGGCGAAAACGACTATGTCGGCGCCTTTGCCGTCACTGCCGGCCACCGCATCGAGGAGCGCGTCGCTGCCTTCGAAGCCGCCCATGACGACTACTCGGCGATCATGCTCAAGTCACTGGCCGACCGCCTGGCCGAAGCCGCGGCGGAATGGCTGCATCTGCAGATCCGCACCGAATACTGGGGTTACGCGCAGGACGAAGCCTTTACCAACGACGAACTGATCGCCGAACAGTACAAGGGCATCCGCCCCGCGCCCGGCTACCCGGCCTGCCCGGATCACACCGCCAAGCGGGAGTTGTTCGCCCTGCTCGACGCCCCGGCCAACGCCGGCATGAACCTGACCGAGTCCTGCGCCATGACGCCGGCGGCGGCGGTTTCCGGTTTCTACATCGGCCACCCGGCCGCCAGCTATTTCGCCATTCCGAAAATCGGCCGCGACCAGCTGGAGGATTGGGCCAAACGCAAGGGCATGGACGTCAAGGAAGCCGAACGCTGGCTGTCTCCCTTGCTCTGATCGGCCAGCCCCGCATGGCCAAGCCCTTCCCGCTGCACCCCAAGCACCCCGAGCGCATATGCTGGGGGTGCGACAAATATTGCGCGGCCGGCGACCTGCAATGCGGCAACGGCTCGGGACGGACCCAGCATCCGGCCGAAATGCTGGGCGACGACTGGTACACCTGGGGGGACTGGGGCATTGCGGCCGAGGCTGTCGCCGATCCTTCGGATACCGACAACAAGGCCGAATGACCGCCCGGCTACCGGCAACCCCAACTACAGCACGTCAACGCAGAGGCGCAAAGGAAAGAGCGGAGGGCCGCAGAGAAAGACCTTTCTCTGCGGCCCTCCGCTCCCTCTGCGCCTCTGCGTTGGAAAGGGCAGTTCAACTGCCCTTTCCAGGGCAAACAGCAATCAGCCCTGGGCAACCTTCCAGCCCGGATGGCGGAAGTACTTGCCGTAGGACTTCAAGGCCTGCATGACCTGTACCGCGCCATCATGACGCGGCTTGCCGGCCTTGCCCTCCATGGCCTCGGCCCCGGCCAGCAAGTCGGCGATGACCAGGTGCAGCATGGCATCGGCCTTGGCGTCCAGTTTGCAGTTCTCCACGGCGTAGGCCACTTTCTGGCTGACCGTGGTGGCGAGCGCCTGGTAGTCGCCATCGTTGAAGCGGTTGCCATGGATCAGCGGCAAGGCCTTGCCCATCGCCTGGTTGATCTCGTTCATGGTCTGGCGCAAGGGCGCGTCAGTCGCCCACTGCTTGCCGGCATTGAGCTGCAATTTTGCCGGCGCCGCTTCGCCATGGCTGTGGCCATGGTGGTGATGGTGTTCATCGCCGGCGGCGTGCAGCCCGGTCGTTAGCGTCAGCGCCAGGGTGGCGAGCAATAATTTTCCGTTCATGTCTTCTCCTCACAAAAAGCCAATGGCCGAGCATCTTCGTCGGCTATGCCCAAACCGGCCTTAATCCTGATCAATCGGCCCGGGCGCAGGAAGCCATGCCGAAATACCGGAAATCGACGAAAATTCCGCCCCATGATGTTGCAAACCCAGGTTGATCTCTCCCCGTTCAATACGCTCTCCCTGCCCGGCCGGGCCGCCCTGTACCGGCGCATCACCGCGCCGGCGCAGCTCGCCGCCCCGGAGCTCGGCGCTGGCCGCCGCTTCATCCTTGGTGGCGGCAGCAACCTGGTACTCACCGGCGACTTCGACGGACTGCTGCTGCACATGGCCATCCCCGGCAAGCGGCTGCGCGGCGAGGATGGCGAGGCCATTTATATCGAAGCCGGGGCCGGCGAAAACTGGCACGACTTCGTGCAATGGACGCTGGACCAGGGCTGGCCGGGGCTGGAAAACCTGTCGTTGATTCCCGGCACGGTCGGTGCCGCACCGATCCAGAACATCGGCGCCTACGGTCTGGAAGTCGGCGAGTGCCTGCATTCCCTTACTGCCTGGGATTTCGCCAAACAAGCCGTCGTCAGCTTCGACCGCGACGACTGCCGCTTCGCCTACCGCGACAGCCGCTTCAAGCAGGAGGGCTGGCACCTGAACGGCGGCATCGCCATCACCTCGGTCGTCTTCCGCCTGGCCAAGGCCTGGCAGCCCAACTGCCGCTATGCCGACGTGGCCCAGGAACTGGCGGTCCGCCACATCGCCGCACCGACGGCGCGCGACATCGCGACGGCTGTCATCGCCGTGCGCCAGCGCAAGCTGCCCGACCCGGCAGTCACCCCCAACGCCGGCAGCTTCTTCCACAACCCGGTAGTCAGCGCGCTGCAGGCCGATGCACTGAAGGCCGCCCACCCGACCCTGCCTTGCTACCCGCAGCCGGATGGCCGCGTCAAACTGGCCGCCGGCTGGCTGATCGAGCAGGCCGGCTGGAAGGGCAAGACGCTTGGCCCGGTCGGCATGTACGAAAAACAGGCGCTGGTGCTGGTCAATCAGGGCGGCGCCACCGGCGATGACGTCAAACGGACGATGGCTGCCGTGCAAGCCGATGTGCTGCAACGCTTCGGCGTCGCGCTGACGCCGGAACCGATATTCCTCTGAGTCCTATTCGGCTGCCCTGACGTACAGGCAAGCCGCGATGCCGGTCGCCACCGCATCGGCCATGCGCGCCTGGCGCTCGGGGTCGCGCAATTCCAGTTCCTCGTCACGATGCTTGATGACCCCGGCCTCGAACAGCACGGCCGGCAGTCTGGTGCGGTAGAGCACGACCAGGTTGTCGTAATACCAGACACCGTTTTCCGCATCCGCCGGCTGGTGCTTGCGGGCATGCCAGGTGGACGGCGCGAAGCCGGCCCGCCGCATCATGGCGCCGATGGTCGAGGCGCAGCGCAGGCTGGTCGCCAGCTCGGGGTTCTGCGCCGAGACGAAGATGCCGTAGCCGCGCTTGACCTCGGTGTAGGTCTGCGCCTGGCCCTCCCATTCCCAGGGCAGCAGCCAGGCCTCGCCGATCGAATCATGGTGGATCGAGATGAAGAAATCGCTGCCGTTCGCCGCCTGCGGCCGGGCGTACAGGCTCTCGATGCGGCCATCGAAATTGACCTCCCTGACCCCCAGTTCCCGCTGGCGCAGCGTGCTCGCCAACCGGCCGGCAAAATCGCGGTTGAAGGCGAATTCGCTCCGCCCGCGGGCGCTGGTCGCGCCGGTATCCCTTTCGCCATGGCCGACATCGACTGCAACCAGCGGCGGCGCCGCGACCACAATGGCGGGGAACAAGCAACAGGCGAACAGCAGGTGGGTTTTCATGCACGAATGGGCGAGGCAAATTAACATGGCGACTTTATCCGACACCCTCAAGGAAAGCGATGCGTCCGATCATCCTGCTTCTCGCCAGCCTCGCCCTGCCCGCCTTCGCGGCCGAGCGCTCGGGCGCCGAGGTGTACGAAAGCACCTGCAGCGAGTGCCACGCCAAGGGCAAACACCACGCGCCGATATTGGGCAACGCCAAACAGTGGAACAAGCTGGTGCGCGAAGGCTTGAACGACCTGGTGCCGGCCGCCCTCGCCGGGGTGCGCAAGATGCCGGCCAAGGGCGGCAATCCCGACCTCAGCGATCTCGAAGTCGCCCGCGCCGTGATCCATATGGCCAATGCCGGCGGCGGCCGCTTCACCGAGCCGAGCAGCGCCGATCTCGCCCGCTGGCGCCAGAAGGCCGACAAGCGCAGTCGGAAATAACATGCCGAAACTGACCGTCTTCGCCGCCAGCAGCCCCGCCCCCACGTACGACCGGCCACGCCCGGAGCGCCTGGTCGCCGGCAACCCGCTGCGTACCACCTGGGAACACTTCCTGAGCACCACCGGCGACCTGTCGGCCGGTGTCTGGGCTTGCGAACCGGGTGCCTGGAACATCGCCTTCGCACCGGGCAAGGACGAGTTCTTCTGCGTCATCGACGGGCGCATCCGCATCACCGACAGCACCGGCGCGGCTGCCGAATTCGGCCCGGGACAGGCAGGCATCATCCCATCCGGCTTCACCGGCCGGTTCGAAGTGCTTGAATCGGTGCGCAAATACTATGTGCTGGTAGAACGCGCCGCATGAACTACGCTATAGTTCCGCGGCTAACAGGGGAAGAAAAATGACCGAAGAGCCAAGCCAACCGCGCGGTACGACCGCCCACATGCCGGATCTCAACTGGAGCCAGGTTCGCGAAACGGTACTGATGCTCGAACTGTCCGCCGTGCAGATCGAAACGGCCATGAAGGACAGTAACGCCTCCGTCGAGGTGCTGACCAATTCCTTCACCAGCATGGCCGGCTACATGCGGATGATTTCCGACACCATCCAGACCCTGCCCGACCAGGGCGAGGTCGGCATCGCCAAGCAGAACCTGAGCGGCGTTTCCGAGCATGTTGCCGGCATGGTGCACCAGGCCATCATCGCCTTCCAGTTCTACGACAAGCTGGTCCAGCGCCTGGCCCACGTCGGCCTCAGCCTGGGCGATCTCAGCGACCTGGTCGCCGATCCCCGCCGCCTGTTCAATCCGGGCGAATGGGTCGGCCTGCAGGACAAGATCAAGACCAAGTATTCGACGCGCGAGGAAATCGCCATGTTCGATGCAGTCATGCAGGGCGTGCCGGTGCAGGAGGCCGTCGACAAGTTCATGGCCGAGATGAAGGAAAAGAGCGACGATATCGAGCTCTTCTGATTTTCCCGCCGCCTCCCGGCCACCATGTCGCACCACGGACCGCTCCCGGCGACAGCGCTCGAAGAGGCACTGGCCATTGCCGGCATGGGCTGCTGGCACTGGCCGCACGGTAGCGTTCGCCCCCTCCTGTCGGCCAGTTTTTCGGCCCTCCTCGGCTACCCGCACGAAGCCCTGCCACAAACACCCGGGCAATGGCTGAACCTGGCCCACCCCGACGAACGCCGGCCGTTTGCCGATTTGCTGGAAGAGCTGGGCCAGGCGGCGCCGGACCGGCCACCGTTTCACCTGCGTCTGCGGCATGGCAGCGGCCTGTGGCGCTGGTTCGAGGTCCGCGTCGCACCCAGCGCGCTTGACGGTGATGGCGGCGCCTCCGTCGTCACCTTCACCGACATCACCCGGCACAAGCAGACCGAAGCGGGGCTGCAGCGTATCGAAAAAAGCGAAAAGACCTACCGTGCGCTGGTCGAGACCTCGCCCGACGCCATCCTCCTGCTCGGCCTCGACGGGGCCGTGCACATGGCCAACCAGCAGGCGGCCCGGCTGTTCGGCCTGGATGACCTGGGCGATCCCGGCGCGACCCGCGTCCAGGCGCTTTTCGCCGCCGCGGACGACGCCGATTTTCTCAGGCAGCCGGACGATTTCAGCGGCTTCATCGCCACCCGCCAACTCGCCATGCAATCCATCGACGGGAGGCCTTTCACTGCGGCCACGGCCTATACCACCGTGATGGACGCGCAGGGTGAGGCAAGCGGGATCGTGCTTTTCGTCCGCGACGTCACCGACCATCTCAAGGCCGAACGCGAACTGGAGAGACATCGCCAGAATCTCGAACGGCTGGTCGAGGAGCGCACCTTCGAACTGGGCGAAGCGCACGCCACGCTGGCCAAGACCATCGACGCCAGCCCGGTGCCGACCCTGGTGCTCGATGCCGGGCACCGCATCACCCACTGGAATGCCGCCTGCGAGCAGATCATCGGCGTGCCGGCCAGCCAGATGGTCGGCACCCGTGACCAATGGAAGGCCTTTTATCCGAATCAGCGCCCGATCATGGCCGATCTGGTCATCACCGGCGAGATGACCCGTATCCAGGAGCTGTATTCCAACAAATACCGGCGCTCGAAACTGGTCCACGGCGGTTACGAGGCGGAAGACTACTTCCCGATGTTCGACCGCTGGCTGTTCTTCACGGCCGCCCCCTTGCACGACAAGCAGGGGCGCATCGTCGGCGCCATCGAAACGCTGCAGGACATCACCGAACGCAAGCAGGCCGAAGTCGCGCTGACCGACGCGAAGCACGCCGCCGAAGCGGCTGCCGAGACGAAGGCCACCTTCCTGGCCAACATGAGCCATGAAATCCGCACCCCGATGAATGCCGTCATCGGCCTGGCGCACCTGCTGTTGAAGGGCGACCTCTCCGGCAAACAGCGCGACTACATCTCGCGCATCCACGGTGCGGCGAAAATGCTGCTCGGCGTGATCAACGACGTTCTCGATTTTTCCAAGATCGAAGCCGGCCAGATGAGGCTGGAGGAAACCGAATTCACCCTCGACGAGGTGCTCGACAACGTCTCCAGCGTGCTGCTCCATCGCGCCCAGGAAATGGGCCTGGAACTCCAGTACGTGGTCGAGCCCGGCGTTCCCGCCCAACTGCTGGGCGACCCGCTGCGCCTGGCCCAGATCCTGGTCAACCTGATCGGCAATGCGCTCAAGTTCACCGCCAGCGGCTCGGTCAGCGTTTATGTCCGCCGCCTGGCGGCCGACAGCGACGCGTGCGTCCGCCTCGAATTCGATGTCCAGGATACGGGTATCGGCATGTCGGCAGAGCAGCAACGGAACCTGTTCCAGGCCTTCAGCCAGGCCGACACCTCGATCACCCGCAAGTTCGGCGGCACCGGACTGGGCCTGGCCATCAGCAAGCACCTCACCGAACTGATGGGCGGCGATATCCGGGTGAGCAGCCAGCCCCGCGTCGGCAGCACCTTCAGCTTCACGATCAATCTCCGGCCGGGGCGGCAGCCGGCAGCCGTCGTGCATGCCGCGAGCCATCGCCCCCCGGTCGTCGATGACAACCTGCTGGCCGGCCTGCGCGTGCTGCTCGTCGACGACCTGCCGACCAATTGCCTGATTGCCGGGGAAATCCTCGAAGCCTTCGGCGCGACGGTCGATACGGCCGAAAATGGCGTGCAGGCCCTGCGCAAACTGCTCGACGACCAGATTCCTTGCGACGTGGTGCTGATGGACATCCAGATGCCGGAAATGGATGGCCTGGAAGCCACCCGTCGCCTGCGCGCCACACTGCGCGGCGCCCGGCTGCCGATCATCGCCATGACGGCGCACGCCCTGGACAGCGAGCGCGAACGTTGCCGCGCCGCCGGGATGGACGATTTCATCGCCAAGCCGATCGACCCCGAATTCCTGCAGCAGAAGCTGCTCCGCTGGCGCCCGGCCCACGCCGGGAAGCGCGCCAGCCGAACGCCGGAGAAAACCTGCATGTCTTCCAGTTGCGAATTGCCGGAACTGCCCGGCATCGACAAGGCCGATGGCTTGCGTCGCATGATGAACAAGCCGGCGCTCTACGAAAAGGTGCTGCGCGACTTCCACAGCCGCTTCCTCGGCGAGACGGAAGCCATCCGCGCCGCCATCGACAGCGGCGACCTGGCTACCGCGGAGCGCCGGGCCCACAGCAGCAAGGGACTGGCCGGCACCATCGGCGCCTCGGCGCTGCAGCAGGCGGCCAAGGCGCTGGAAACGGCGCTGCGCGAGCGCGATGCCGGGCTTGAGGCGTTCTTTGCCCGGTTCGCCGACGAACTACGTCAGGTCATCGACGGCATCGCCCGCGGCTTCGGCATCGGGGAGCAAGGCCCCCGCTAAGGCTCAGAAAGGCGCTGCCGCCTCCCAGACGATATTGGCATCGGGTCCGGCCTTCGCCGTGCGCTCCAGCATGTCGATCAGCGGCCAGGCGCGCTGGCGCAGTGCGACCACCGGCTCCTTCTTCTTCCCTTCCTCTTCGGCCTCTTCTTCCTCGACCGGCTGCCGCACTTCCGAGCGCGCCACCGCATCGCGCAAGGCCTGCGCCGCCGGCAGCATCTGCGCCGGCAGGAAGGCCCCGCGTGCAGTGGTTTCCTTGCCCATCGCCTGCATCAGCACCTTGGCCACGTTGGCATACATCAAGACTTCTCCGGTTTCACTGGAAACAAAGCGAACCAACATCGTTTTTCCTTTCGCACCCTGGATTTTCCGTTGTCACGCCGACCGGGCATCATGCAAAATGAAGCCGAGGGAGACAAGACAATGAACATGACAACACATATTAACGCCAATCCCTGGGACACCGGGACTGACGAACTGGAACGCCTGGCGCTCGAGGAATGCGTCAAGCGCCAGCGTATCGATCATCGTGTTTCCGTCCTCGTCATAGCCGACAAGCATTGCGACCTGGCACCCCGCTTCGCCCGCCTGGAAGCCGAGGTCATCCTGGCCGACCAGCCGCAGTTCCACCAGGAAATCGAAGGGCGCATCCTGGCCTCCGGCCGGCGCGACCAGATTTCCTACGTTGCCACCGAACTCACCGCCCTGCCCGAACGCTTTGCCGGACAACCCTTCGACATCATCGTCGTCCGCCAGGGCCTGTGCCGCCTGCCCTACGCCGAGGCGCGCAGCGTCATCCGCAACCTGCTGCTCCGCCTGCGCATCGGCGGCAAGCTGTACGTCTCGGTGCTCGGCCTGCATTCCGAATTGAGCCAGGGCTATGCCGACAGCGAAGCCACCATCGACCAGCGCTTTGCCCCGCTGGCACCGGCACTGGCCAGGAAATACGGCATCCACCACCCGGTCTGCCTGTACACCGAACGCAACCTGTTCATGGTGCTGCTCGAAGCCGGAGCCAGCGTGCTGCGCACGCTGACCACCACCTACGGCAACGTCAAGGGTGTTGCCGTGCGCGTCTGATGCGGCTGGGGGTCGATCTTGGCGGCAGCAAGATCGAGATCGTCGGGCTGGCCGCCGATGGCCGGGAGCTGTTGCGGCGGCGCATTGCCACACCGCAGGGCGACTACCGGGCGACCCTGACGGCCATTGCCGGGCTGGTGGCGGAAGCTGAAGCCGAGCTTGGCCAGACCGGCAGCGTCGGTATCGGCATTCCCGGGGCCGAATCGCTGCGTAGCGGCCTGATCAAGAATGCCAACTCGACCTGCCTGATCGGCCAGCCGCTGCGCCACGACCTGCAAACCCTGCTCCGCCGCGAGGTCCGCCTGGCCAACGACGCCAACTGCTTCGCGCTGTCGGAAGCCATCGACGGCGCCGGGCGCGATGTGGATACGGTCTTCGGCGTGATCCTCGGCACCGGAGTCGGCGGCGGCATCGTCATCCGCCGGCAGGTGCTGGTCGGGGCCAATGCCATTGCCGGTGAATGGGGGCACAACCCGCTGCCCCGGCTGGCGGCAGCGGACCAGCCTGCGCCGGATTGTTATTGCGGCCACCGGGGCTGTATCGAAACCTATCTCTCCGGCCCCGGACTGACGGCCGACCACGCCCGCCATACCGCTGAAACACTTGACGCAGCGAGCATCGAGTGCCGCGCAGCTGCGGGCGACGCCGCCTGCGAAGCCACCCTGCGCCGCTACGAAGACCGCCTGGGACGGGCGCTGGCCGGCGTCATCAACATCCTCGACCCACAGGTCATCGTGCTCGGCGGCGGCCTGTCCAACATGCAGCGGCTGTACCGCCACCTGCCTGCGTGCTGTGCACCCTACGTTTTTTCCGATGCGCTCGATACGCGCTTCCTGCCGCCGGTGCATGGCGATTCGTCGGGTGTGCGCGGCGCCGCCTGGTTGTGGGATTGAATTCGGCACGCGCGATGCGCTGAATCCGGGTTTTCCAGCGCTTACTTTTCGGCTGCCCGGTGGCAAAATTCGGCCACCATGGCAAACATCTCCCTATTTATTGGCGGCATCCGTCCGCTTCCTGAATCCGGCCGCCCCACCGGCATGTACAAGCAGCCGGCGAACGGCCCGCTCGAACTCGGCCCGGAAGGTTTCGTCGGCGACCAGCAGGCCGACCGCCGCGTGCACGGCGGCCCGGACAAGGCGGTGCATCTCTACCCCGCTGCCCACTACGCCCGCCTCGCCGGGCGCTTCCCCGCTGCCGCCAGCCAGCTGGTCATCGGCAGCATGGGCGAGAACCTGTCGACGGCCGAACTCGACGAGCGCGATGTGCGGCTCGGCGATATCTGGCGCCTCGGCACCGCCCGCCTGCAGCTCTGCCAGCCGCGCAACCCGTGCTGGAAGATCGACGAACGCTACGGCTGCGAGGGCATGGCCGAGTTCATTGCGCACGAACGCCTCACCGGCTGGTACTGGCGCGTCCTCACGCCAGGTACCGTCAGCCCCGGCGATGCCCTGGAACTTGAGCATTCCGATCCCCTGGCCTTCACGCTGGCCGAGGCCATGCTGCTCTGGCAGGCGCACCGCCCGCAACTGGCCGACCTGGAAAGGCTGGCAGCCAGCCCCGGCATTGCCGACCACTGGCGACAGAAGATCGCCACCCGAATCGACTGGCTGTGCAAGAACACCGGCCAGACACCGCCGCCCGTCGTGGCGTTCCACGTGAAACCGGAGAATCCGTGAGCAATACCCCAACCCAGTCGGCCTGGCTCAAGCTCTTCCTGCCTTTCGCCGCCGGCTACTTCCTTTCCTACCTGTTCCGCACGGTCAATGCCGTCATCGGCCCGGTACTCGCCCGCGAGCTGGATCTTGCCGACAACGCCCTCGGCCTGCTGACCAGCACCTACTTCCTGGCCTTCGGCGCCGCCCAGTTACCGCTCGGCATGCTGCTCGACCGCTATGGCCCACGCCGGGTCGAATCCGGCCTGCTGCTGCTGGCCGGTGCCGGCGTCGCCATCTTCGCCATGTCCGATACCCTGGGTGGCCTGGCCATCGGCCGCGCCCTGATCGGCCTCGGCGTTTCGGCCTGCCTGATGGCCTCGTTCAAGGCCTTCGCGCTGTGGTTCCCGCCCGAACGCCAAGCCTCGCTGACCGGCTGGGTGATGGCTTCCGGCGGCCTCGGCGCGCTGGCCGCGTCGAAGCCGCTGGAGATCGCCATAGGCTTCACCAGCTGGCGCGTCATCGCCCTCGGCCTGGCCGTAGCGACGGTTCTGGTCGCCGCCATCATCTGGTTCCGCGTGCCGGATGCGCACAGCGACGGCAAGAGCGCCGGCTTCAGGGAGCAGCTGGCCGGTGTGCGCCAGGTATTCTCCAGCCGGCATTTCTGGCGCTATGCCCCGATGGGTTTCTGGATGACCGGCGGCTTCATGGCCGTGCAGGGCCTGTGGGCCTCGCGCTGGATGATGGTGCTGGAGAACATGGATCGGGCGGCAGTCGCCGTCCGCCTGACCTGGATCAGCGGCGCCATGCTGGCCGGCTTCCTGTTCATGGGCTTCTTCGCCACCACCCTGGTGCATCGCGGCATCAAGCTGGAGAAGGTTTATATCGGCTCGATGTTCGCCGCCCTTGCCGCCTTCGCACTGATCAGCCTGGCCCCGGGCACGGGTGGCGATCTGCTGTGGCCGGTGCTCGGCATCTGCTTCTCGCTGTCCAACATCGCCTACTCGCTGGTCGCCCAGGCCTTCCCGGCCAGCCTCTCCGGGCGCGCCAACACGGCGCTGAACCTGCTCGTCTTCGCCGGCGCCTTCGGCCTGCAATGGGGCATCGGCGGCTTTGTGGATATCCTGCAGGCCGGCGGCTGGGCGACCGAGGCCGCTTTCCGCGCGGCCTTCGTGGTGCTGCTAGGCGGACAGGCGCTGGCGCTCGTCTGGCTGCTGCTGCCCGCCCGCCGGGGCTGACACCGCCAGGTCGACGTGCTGCAAATGGCCCACCTCGCCGCCTTCGGTGAGGTAGAGGCCGGCCGCGCGGATCTGGCCGAGCAGCGCGTTGTCCTCGCCCTTGAGCGTGAACGGCGCATCGACCGCGCCGGTGTACAAGGCGCCGACCTGGCGTTCGGCCAGCGAGGCGAAGCCCTCGCCCGACCACACGGCGAGCTGGCGCCAGGCGCTGTCGTTCTCGTCGATCCAGCCGTTGCGGTCTTCATCCAGGCGACGCAGGTCGGCAAAGCCATTGCCGCTGGCCACCCCGAACAGCTCGCTGCCATTGTCGGCCTTGCCGTTGCCGTTGCGGTCGAAGACCAGGAAGCCACTGGCTGCACCGAAGGCCGGAATTTCCTCGGCCTTGCCGTCGGCGTCGAGATCGAAGCAGATGCGTTCGGCGCTCAGCTCGCAGGCCTTGCCGTCGAAGCTGAGCATCAGCGGATCGCGCAGGGTGATGGTGCCGCTGTCGTCGAAGGTCGAGACGCGCGTTTCGTCGCGCGCCAGGTGCAGCGAGAAATCGAAGGCAATCTGTCTTCCGTCCGTGGTCTGCACGCAGCCCGAACCGCAGACATCGGTCCGCTCGCTTTCGCTCTGTTTCTGCACGACATGATGGGTCCAGCTGATTTCGCGGCGGTTGGCCGGCGGCGCCGGCTCATCCGGCAAGGGTTCGACAGCGGCAAAGTTTTCCTTGCACTTCTTGCCGTCGATGGCCGCCAGGATGGTATCGAGCAGCGATTGCAGCAGCCGCTGGACCCGCTTGCGGGCTTCGGCTGCCTCGTCATTGGCGGGCTGGGCGAGGTCGGCAAAGATCTGGCGAAAGCTGGTCGTGCTGGTGATTTCGCTCGACCGGGAATAGCTTTCCTCGTGGCTTGCCGTGAGCTGGACGCTGGAATCCTGGATTTTCATGATGCGCTCCTTGCGGTGGTTGGGTAAGCAACATTGCAAGGGGCGTGCCGGGTAGCCGGGCTCACCGTGGCCTTGCTGCCCGCTTTGCAGCGCCTGCTACAATCGGCCGCTTCTCAATACCGAAACCGCACGCACGGTCGCTGCGTAGGGCGGTTTCAAGCATGGACATATTTCTTCTCGTCGTACTCATCTTGATCAATGGCGTCTTCGCCATGTCCGAAATTGCGGTCGTTTCCTCGCGCAAGGCGAGGCTCCAGAATCTGGCAGACGACGGCAGCCTGGGGGCAGAAGCGGCACTTTCGCTGCACCAGGAACCATCCAGCTTTTTATCGACCATCCAGGTCGGCATCACCTCGGTCGGCATTCTCAGCGGCGCCATCGGCGAAGCCGCGCTGGCCGACCCCTTGGCTGCCTGGCTGGCCGGCATGCCGCTGCTGGCGCCCTACGCCAAGAGCGTGGCGCTGACCATCACCGTTGTCGCCCTGACCTATTTTTCCGTCGTGGTCGGCGAGCTGGTCCCCAAGCGCCTGGCCATGCTGGCCCCGGAAGGCATCGCCTCGCTGATCGCCCGCCCGATGATGTTACTGGCCAAGGTGACGCATCCGCTGGTGGTGGTACTGTCGGGCTCCTCGACGGCGATCCTGAGCCTGCTCGGCGCGCGCCGCAAGGAAGAGCCGCCGGTGACCGACGACGAGATCAAGGTGTTGATGGAGCAAGGCGCCGAAGCCGGCGTCTTCCACGAGAGCGAGCAGGAAATCGTCTCCAACGTCCTCCGCCTGGACGAGCAGAAGATTGCGGCCATCATGACGCCGCGCCGTGAAATGTTCGTGATCGACCTGGAGGAAGGCGACGAGCGTGCCCGCCAGCGCATCATCGAAACCGAGTTTTCCCGCCTCATCGTGTGCCGCGACGGGCTCGACCATATTCTCGGCGTGCTGCAAACCGGCGATCTGCTGAAGAAGGCCCTGCCCGGGCATTGCATCTCGGGCGCGGATATCGAGTCGGTTCTGCACCCGCCGCTCTATGTTCCGGAAACGGTGAGCACCACCCAGTTGCTGGAAAACTTCCGGCGCGCCCGCTTGCAGTTCGCCCTCATCGTCGACGAGTACGGCGATGTCCAGGGCCTGGTGACCCTGACCGACGTGATGTCGGCCATCGTCGGGGAACTCTCCGAACCCGAGGCACCGGAAGAGCGCGACATGCTCCAGCGCGAGGATGGTTCGTGGCTGGTCGATGGCGATGTCGGTATCGAACGGCTCAAGTCGGTGCTCGACATCGAGGAAGAACTGCCCGGTGAGGATGAACGCGGTTTCCATACCCTGGGCGGCTTCATCATGCATGTCCTGGGGCGCATTCCGGCAGCGACCGATCATTTCGAAGCGGCCGGATGGCGCTTCGAAGTCATGGACATGGACAAGAACCGGGTCGACAAGGTGCTGCTGTCGGCGATGGCGCAGCCCGCGCCGGCCAATTCCTGAGCCCCGGAACAACCAGCGCTCAGAACTCCAGCGGATCGACCTCGATGTGCCAGCGCAGCTTGGACGGTGCCTTGAGGCCCGCGATGGCCTCCCGCCACTGCGGCAGGAAGGCCTGCAAGGCGGGGCGCGACGGCGATTCGGCCAGCAACTGGCCGCGCTCCAGGTTGGCCAGGCGGGCCATGCGCATCGGCACCGGATCGTAGATCAGCACGTTGGCGTGCTCGGCCACCTCGGGCAGCGCCGCGGCCGCCTTCAGGAAGGCAATGGCGTCGGCCATCTGCGGCGCTTCGGCGCGCAGCATAGCCTGGAAGGCATAGGGCGGGAAACCGGCCTGTTCGCGCTCCTTGAGCTGCTCGCCGGCAAAGCCCGGGTAATCGTGGGCGACGACGGCGGCGAATAGCGGGTGATCGGGGTATTGCGTCTGGATCAGCACCTCGCCCTTCAGTTCGGCCCGCCCGGCGCGGCCGGCGACCTGCATCAACTGGGCGAACAGACGCTCCGGCGCACGGCAGTCGGCAGCGAACAGCGCCGAATCGGCGCCCAGGATGCCGACCAGAGTGAGCTTGGGAAAGTCGTGGCCCTTGGCCAGCATCTGGGTGCCGACCAGGATGTCGGCCTCGCCGCCGTGGATGCGCTCGAGCATGACCTCCCACTGCTTGCGGCTTTTTACCGAATCGCGATCCACGCGCAGGATGCGGGCTTCCGGGAACTGCTCCTGCAGCCAGCTTTCCAGGCGCTGGGTGCCGCGCCCGAAGGGGTGGATGTCCTGGTTGCCGCAGGTCGGGCAGGCCTTCGGAATGCGGTTTTCGAAGCCGCAGTGATGGCAGCGCAGGCGGCGGTCGGCCAGATGCAGCACCAGGTTGGCGGCGCAGCGCTTGCAGCGCGACACCCAGCCGCAGGCCGGGCAGGCCAGCACCGGCGCGTAGCCCCGGCGATTGAGGAAAACCAGGCTTTGCTCGCCGCGTTCCAGGCGTTGCTGGATGGCGGCGATCAACGGCTCGCTGACGCCTTCCTTGAGCACCATGCGCCGGGTGTCGAGCACCTTGACGGTGGGCAGGGTAGCTTCCGGATTGGCCCGCTCATGCAGGCTCAACATCTGGTAACGCTTGCCCTGGGCGTTGGCCCAGGATTCCAGCGAGGGCGTCGCCGAACCCAGCAGCACCGGGATACCCAGCTGGTGCGCCCGGAAAACCGCCACATCGCGCGCCGAATAGCGCATGCCGTCCTGCTGTTTGAAGGAAGGATCGTGTTCCTCATCGACCACGATCAGCCCGAGACGCGGCATGGGGGTAAAGATCGCGAGGCGGGTGCCGAGCACGATGCTGGCTTCGCCGGCAAAGGCCGCCCGCCAGTTGCGCTCGCGTGCCGCTTCGGCCAGTTCGCTGTGCAAGGAAACGACCCCGGCCGCAGGGAAGCGGGCGCGGACGCGGCCTTCGAGCTGCGGCGTCAGGTTGATTTCCGGCACCAGCAGCAAGACCTGCCTGCCGAGCGCCAGGGTCTTGTCGATCAGGCGCAGATAGACCTCGGTCTTGCCGCTGCCGGTGACGCCGTGCAGCAGATGGGCAGAAAAACCGGCGGCCGGGTCGACGGCAGCCACCGCCCTCGCCTGCTCGTCGGTCAATTGCGGCGGCTGGATGGGCGGCGGTGATTTCGTCGCCCGGGCATTGCGCCGGTCCGGCGGGTCGATGCGCTTGAGGCCGACCGGCAGCGCCTGCATGACCACTTCACCGAAAGCAGCCTGATAGTAAGTGCTGGCAAACTGGCAAAGTCTGAAAAAGTCGGCGCTCAACGGCGGCAGATCGCGCAGGATCTCCTTGGCCGGCTTGAGCTGGTCAACCGGCCAGTCGCTGTCGGCAGCCACCTCGACGATGACGCCCAGCCGTTCGCCGCGGCCGAACGGCACCCGGACGCGCAAGCCGACATCGGCCGGCGTCGCCGACTCGGCGACGTAGTCGAACAGGCGGTGCAGCGGCAGATCGAGGGCGACGCGCAGGACGGGCATATATTCAGCGACCGAAGCCGTCATTTCTCCGAAAAAACAGGCTTGTTCGAGTCACGATCGGCGGCTTTAAAAGTTGTCCACAAAAACTGTGGATAACTTTGTGAATTACTTCCGGGCAAATACGCTAAGTAACGGCCGGGTAAGGGTTTTGTCACGCTGCCGAAATAATGGGCAAAACACAAAACCCTTTTAATTCAATATTTTAAGCAAACACTACGCTGTCAAGGGTTTTCTGGAACATTTTTGGGGTGAGCGGCAAAACTCTGTGCATAAGTCAAGCTTTGCCACTCACTTATGGGATATTACTTTCGTAATACGCGGCTGTGCGCATGCACGGTTTCGACCAGGGCGGTCACGCTTTCCGGCGGCGTGAACTGGGAAATGCCGTGGCCGAGGTTGAAAACATGGCCGGTATTGCCCGCGCCGTAGCTGTCGAGCACCTTCTTCGCTTCGGCGGCAACGATTTCCGGCGCTGCGAACAGCACGTTCGGGTCGAGGTTGCCTTGCAAGGCCACCTTGTCGCCAACGCGACGACGGGCTTCGCCAATGTCGATGGTCCAGTCCAGGCCGACCGCATCGCAGCCGATGGCGGCGATCTTTTCCAGCCACAGGCCGCCGTTCTTGGTGAACACGATGCTCGGGATGCGCTGGCCGTCCTTTTCCTTCTTCAGGCCGGCGACGATGCGCTGCATGTACTGCAGCGAAAACTCTTCATAGGCTGCGTTGGACAGCGAGCCGCCCCAGGTGTCGAAGATCATCACGGCCTGGGCGCCGCAGTCGATCTGGGCGTTCAGGTAGGAAATCACCGACTCGGTGGTCACCGACAGGATGCGGTGCAGCAGGTCCGGGCGGTTGTAGAGCATGCCCTTGATGTTGCGGAAATCGCTCGACCCCTGGCCCTCGACCATATAGCAGGCCAGCGTGTAGGGGCTGCCGGAGAAGCCGATCAGCGGCACCGAGTTGTCAAGGGCGCGACGGATTTCGGAGACGGCATCCATCACGTAGCCGAGATGCTCGTAGGGGTCCGGCGCGGTCAGGTTGTTGATCGCCCACTCCTCGCGCAGCGGGCGCTCGAAACGCGGGCCCTCGCCTTCGGCGAAATACAGGCCGAGGCCCATGGCGTCGGGCACGGTCAGGATGTCGGAGAACAGGATGGCGGCGTCGAGGTCGTAGCGCGCCAGGGGCTGCAGCGTCACCTCGCAGGCCATGGCCGGCGACTTGCACAGGTTGAGGAAATTGCCGGCCCGCTTGCGGGTTTCGCAGTACTCCGGCAGGTAGCGGCCAGCCTGGCGCATCAGCCACAGCGGGGTGTATTCGGTCGGCTCCTTCAACAGGGCACGCAGGAAAGTATCGTTCTTGGGTCGGCTCACTTCGGGCTCCGCCTGAAAATTCGGGAAACCGGCATTATCCGCCTTTCCCTGTCCGCGGTCACTTGTGCTGGATCAGGAAAAGGCGATACGGCCTATTTGCGCCAGAAGGCAGGCGTCATCACGACCAGCAGCGTGAAGATTTCCAGGCGGCCGAGCAGCATGGCGAAGATGCAGATCCAGGTCTGGAAATCCTCGAGCACCGCGTAGGTGGTCGACGGACCGACCTGGCCCAGGCCGGGGCCGGTGTTGTTGATACTGGCAACGACGGCGCTGAAGGCGGTGACGATGTCGAGTCCGGTGAAGCTCATGACCAAGGTCAGCGACACGATGCAGACCATGTAGATGAAGCCGAAGGCGAGCACGGCGAACAACAGCGGCTGGGTAGCCACCTTGCCGCCGACGCGGACGTGGTAGATGGCAGAAGGATGCATCGCACGCAGCAGTTCGCGATAGACCTGCTTGTAGAGCAGCAGGGCACGCACCATCTTGATGCCGCCGCCGGTGGACCCGGCACTGGTTGCGAAGCTGCACAGGAAGAGCATCCACAACGCGGCGAACATCGGCCACTGGCCGTAGTCGGTGGTTGCGTAACCAGTCGTCGTGGCCACCGAAATGACGTGGAACAGGGCATTGCGGAAGGCATGGTCCATGTCCTGGAAGACGCCGTCCTTCCAGATGTAGTGCGCGATGATCACGGCGCTGAGGAGCAGGATGCCGACGAACCAGGCGGCTTCGACATCGTGCAGGTAGCTGCGCAGGGAGCGCCCGCTCAGGGCCAGGAAATGCGTGGCGTAGTTGATGCCGGAAAAGAGCATGAAAAAGATCGCGACGTATTCGACCTGGGCCGATGCGAAATGGCCGATGCTCGCGTCGTGTGTCGAAAAGCCGCCCAGCGAGACGGTCGAGAAGGTGTGGCAGACGGCATCGAACCAGCCCATGCCGGCCCAGCGGTAGGCCAGGATGCACAGCACGGTGATGCCGATATAGACCAGCCACAGCCCCTTGGCCGTTTCCGCAATGCGCGGCGTCATCCGGGCGTCCTTCATCGGCCCGGGCACTTCGGCCAGCAGCATCTGCCGGCCGCCGATGCCGAGCAGCGGCAGGATGGCGACGGCCAGCACGATCAGCCCCATGCCGCCAAACCACATGGTCAGGTGGCGCCACAGGTTGATCGACATGGGCAGCGTGTCGAGCCCGGAGAGCACGGTCGCGCCGGTCGCGGTCAGGCCGGATACCGCTTCGAAATAGGCGTCGGTGTGGGTCAGCCCCAGGTGCAGCATGTAGGGCAGCGCGGCGAAGGCCGGCAGCACGGTCCACACCAGCACCACCATCAGGAAGCCGTCGCGGATGGCCAGCTCGCGCTTGCAGCGCCGGTAGCGGTACCACAGGAACAGGCCGCTCAGCATGGTCAGGCCGAACGCCTCGTCGTAGGCCGTCTGGGCGCCATCGTCGACCACGTAGGAGAGGATCAGCGGGGCCAGCATGGTCAGGCCGAAAAGCATGATGACCATGCCCAGTGCGCGATAAACCGGGGCAAAGCGTGTCATGGCAGGCCCCTACAGGAAGTGGAAGCCGACCTGGAACAGCTTCTCGACCTTCTTGACCAGCTTCTTGCGCGTGCAGAAGACGATGACGTGGTCTTCCGGCTGGATCACCGTATCGTGGTGGGCAATGACCACCTCGCCGTGACGGGTGATCGCCGTCCAATCGTCGGTATGGCCGATCACCACGGCCTGGTCGAAATTGCGCACCAGCGCGGCGACCGTCACGCCGTGCGGCCAGTCGATGTCGCCGATGCGTTTGCCGACAATCTTCGAAGTCTTGGCATCGCCATGCGCCACCAGTTCGAGCGCTTCGGCGGCGCCGCGGCGCAGCGAATGCACTTCGGCCACGTCGCCGTGCCGGACGTGGGCGAGCAAGGTGCCAATCGAGACCTGGGCCGGCGAGATGCCGATGTCGATGGGGCCGCCCTCGATCATGTCGGCGTAGGCCCGGCGGTTGATGAGCGCCACCACCCGCTTGCTGCCCAGGCGCTTGGCCAGGCTGCCGGCCATGATGTTGTCCTCGTCGTCATTGGTCACCGCCAGGAAGAGATCCATCTCGCTGATGTTTTCCTGCTCCAGCAGTTCCTCGTCGGTGGCGTCGCCGAGCAGGACGAGGCTGTTGTCCAGCTCGTTGGCGATTAACTCGGCACGCTCCTGGCGCCCTTCGATGATCTTGACCTCGTAGCGCTTCTCCAGCACCTTGGCCAGGCGCAGGCCGATGTTGCCGCCGCCGGCGATCATGATGCGCTCGACCGGGGTCATCATCCGCCGCAACTGGCGCAGCACCGGCCGGATATGCTCGGTGGCGGCAAGCAGGAAAACCTCGTCGCCCGCCTCGACGGTCGTTTCACCTTCCGGAAAGACCGGCTGGTCGCGACGGAAAATGGCGGCGATGCGGGCGTCCATGTCGGGCGGCAGATGCTCGCGCATTTCCTTGATCGGCCTGCCGACCAGCGTGCCGCCATCGTAGGCACGCACGGCCACCAGGCACACCCGCCCCTTGGCAAAATTGAGTACCTGCAGGGCTTCCGGGAACTCGATCAGGCGGCGGATGTAGTCGGTGATGACCTGCTCGGGGCACAAGGCGAAATCGACGGCGAAGTTTTCCGGCGACAGCAGCGTGGCATCCTCCAGGAAATCCCGGGCACGCAGCCGGGCAATGCGGGTCGGCACGTTGAAAACGCTTTGCGCCAGCTTGCAGGCCACCAGGTTGGTCTGGTCGCTCTGCGTGACGGCGATGATCATGTCGGCATCCTCCGCCCCGGCCTGACGCAGCACGCTGGGCGTCGCCGCATTGCCGACCACGGCACGCAGGTCGAGCTTGTCCTGCAGGCGCATCAGGCGTGCCCCGTCGCTATCGACGACCGTGATGTCGTTTTCTTCGGAAACCAGGCCCTCGGCCACGCTGGCGCCGACCTGGCCGGCACCGAGAATGATCACTTTCATGCGCTCCCCTCCTCATTGCGGGCGACAGGATCGCCCTGTGGCCCCTCATCCAGCCCGGCCATCCCCCGATGTGCCGGCCGGCGCCCAGCCTATTCCTCGCCCCGCTTGCCGAGCTTGACGTCCAGTTGTTTCAGCTTGCGGTACAAGTGGGTTCGCTCAAGACCTGAACGCTCGGCGAGCTTGGTCATATTGCCACCTTCAAGGCGTAGATGATGCTCGAAATAGAGCTTCTCGAAAGCATCGCGCGCCTCGCGCAGCGGCTGCTCGAACAAGGGCAGCAGGGACTGGATTTCCGGACGCTCCGGCGTGTCCTGCGGCATGACCCGCAGCACGTCCTCGGCGCTGATTTCCTCCTCCAGCGCGGTCAGCGCCAGATTGCGCACCAGCGCATACAGATCGCTCCAGCTCGATTCCGGCTGCCGCTTCCAGGGCAGCGTGCGCAAGGTATTCAAGGCTGCCGTCGAAAAATGGCGCAGCGGCACTTCGCCGCGCTCGACGAAGTTGGTGAGCAGCAAGCCGGCAATTTCCGGCAGCTCGTCGCCATGCCCGGTCAACGACGGCATGGCCACCCATACCTCGCCGATGCGGCCAATCAGCTTGCTGTCCCAACCTGCCTCGAGCAAGGTGGCGAGCGGCGTGACGGTGGCGGCGACCAGTTGCAGGTGGAGCTTTTCCAGGCGCTCGATGGCGAAGGCCAGGTTCATCTGCTGCATCTTGCCGAGCACCGCCAGGTCCGGCACATAGAGGATGCCGCCGCTGATCTTTTCCAGCATGTCCTGGGTCAGCGCGCTGCTTACCTCCGACAGGTCCAGCCACGGCGCCCGCAGCGGCTGCAGGGTGCGCGCGCAGATTTCGGCCATGCCGCCATTGGCCCCCTTGATGAGCAGAACCGGCGATTTCGATGCCGCCTGTTCGAGGCGCCGCTTGAATTCCTTGACGAAAGCGGAGCGCGTGAATGACTCCAGCGTCAGCGCCGGCTTGGCCAGCGGCTTGTCGTGCTTGAGCGCCTTCTGCACGGTAGACAACAGCTTCTGCAGGGCGATCGGTTTTTCCAGGAAATCGAAGGCACCGAAGCGCGTTGCCTCGACCGCCGTGTCGATGGTGCCGTGCCCGGACATCATCACCACCGGCATGTTCAGGTGCCCGGCAGCATGCCATTCCTTGAGCAGGGAAATGCCGTCCGTATCCGGCATCCAGATGTCGAGCAGGACCAGGTCGGGGCGCAATTCGTTGCGCACCAGGCGGGCGGCTGTCGCGTTCTCGGCCAGCCGCACGTCGTAGCCCTCGTCGATCAGGATTTCCGACAACAGTTCGCGAATACCCACTTCGTCGTCAACGACCAGAATGATGGCCATTTTTGGCTTCCTCCACTTTCACCAGCGGCAGGCGGATATCGATCCGCGCTCCCCCCTCCGGTGCATTGCTGATTTCGATACTGCCCTGGTGTTCGTCGACAATCTTCTTGACGATGGGCAGGCCAAGGCCGGTACCGCGGGCCTTGGTGGTGACATAGGGTTCAAAGATGCGCGGCAGCAAATCGACCGGAAAGCCCGGGCCGTTGTCGGCCAGCGACAGGCGGGCGTGGCGATTGTCTTGCTGCGTGCGAATGACGATGCGGGCGCCTGCCCGCCCTTCGAGGGCATCCTCGGCATTGCGCAGCAGGTTGTGAATGATCTGCCGCAACTGCGTCGCATCGCCGAGGATGGGGCCGAGATCGTCGGCCAGTTCGGTGGCGATGGCCGCCGACGAGCTTTCGTACAAACCGAGTACTTCGCGGATCAGTGCATTCAGGTCGAGCGGGGCCACTTCCGGTGCCGGCAACCGCGCGTAGTCGCGGAAGTCGTCGACCATGCGCTTCATGGCCTGCACCTGGTTGATGATGGTCTGCGTGCCGCGGGCCAGCATGTCGGCATCGCCGTTGGCCAGCTTGTCGGCCAGCTTGAACTGCAGTCGTTCGGCGGAGAGCTGGATCGGCGTCAGCGGATTCTTGATCTCATGGGCGAGGCGGCGCGCCACCTCGCCCCAGGCGGCGCTGCGCTGGGCAGCGATCAGCCGGGTCACGTCATCGAACACCACCACGTCGCCGCCGCCACTGGTCTCCGGCAGGCGCGAACCGCGCAGCAGCAACACCTGCGGCATGCCGTTCGGGCGATCCAGCTCCAGCTGGGCCTGCCACTCGTTATCCCCGGTGGCCGCGAACTGTTCGCGAATGAAGGTGCCGAGCACCTGCTGGCGCGGCCATTCGTCCACCGCCACGCTGACCACACCGTCGAAATCGTCGTTCAGGATGGTCAGCGCCCCCTCGTTCACCGTGCGCAGCACGAAGCGGCGGTCGAAGACCAGCACGCCGGTGGACAGGTTGGCGAGGATGGATTCGAGATAGCCGCGCGCCGATTCCAGTTCTGCCCGGTGGCGCTCGGTATCGCGCCGGGCATCGTCGAGCTGGCGGGTCATGCGGTTGAAGGACTGGGTCAGCACCCCCAGCTCGTCACCGCTGTAGATCGCCTGGCGCGGCGAGAAGTCGCCTTGGGCCACGGCCTGCGTGCCTTCGGCCAGGATGTAGAGGGGGGCTACCAGACGGCGCGCCATCAGGTAGGCCAGGGCAAAGGCACCGAACAGCGCGACGAGCACGGTCAGGGTCAGGGTCAGCGCGTAGATGCGGGTCAGGCCGTCGCGCGCCAGCTGCAATTCCTGGTAATCGCGATAGACGCCCTGCACGGCGTCGGCGTCGTCGGCCAAGGCCGTGGGCACCGGCTGCGTCAATTGCAGGATGCGCGGCTCCTCGAACATGTCGCGTGCCGAAACCGGCACCAGCACGCGCAGGTAGAGCTTGCCGCCGTCACCTTCCACGGTACCGATCGAGCGGCTGTTGCGTGCCGCCTTCAGTTGCGACTGGTCGGGCAGGTCGGGCATCAGGCTGGACAACTCGCTGGTCGCGCTGGACAGCAACTGGCCGCCCACCGAGAACAGGGCCGCCGTCTGCACCCCCTTTTCCTCGCGCAGGCGCAACAGGGCGGAACGGCGCGAGGTTTCCTGGATATCCGACAGTTCGCTGGCCATGCTGCGCCCCTTGTCGACCACGTCGGCAAGCAGCGAATCGAGCGCCGAGCGGCCGAGATGGAGGCCGGATTCCAGGGCCTTTTCAACCCGCACGTCAAACCAGCTTTCGATCGAACGGGTGACGAATTGCACCGACACACCGTAGACCAGCGCCCCCGGCAGCACGGCGATGACGCCGAACATCAGCATCAGGCGTAGCTTGAGGCGGGCACCGAAGACCTGCGCCTGGTAGTCGCGCCACAAGGTGCGCAACTGCCAGCCGACCAGGCCGAGCATGCCCAGCGCCAACACCACGTTGAGGGCGATGAGCAGCGGGTAGTTGCGCGAGAAAATAACGGTATCGGCCGCTGTGGACATCAGCAGCAGGAACCACAGGATGCCACCGACGGCTGCCGCGAAAGCCCCACCGGCCGCTACGAAGCGTTTCACTTGGCCTCCCCGGCAGGCAGGGGCTGCAGGCTGGCCGGCCAGGATTTCCAGTCGGAGGCCAGACTCCAGTCCTTGTTGCCGAGCGCCGTGATCTGGAAGGGGCGCGGCAACTGGGTGACATCGAGGCGCAGGCGCAGCGCCGCGTCGTACGATTCACCGGCCCGGATACCCTTGTCGGCACGCTCGATGACCACCCAGTTGCGCAGGCGGGACAAGACCTGCACGGCTTCTGCCAGGGTGGCGAAGGACTGGTGCAGACCGCCGGTAGACAAGCGGTACTGCCGGGTCAGCGCATGGTATGAGAGGCGGTAGGTCTGGGTGCGGGTGATCAGTTTTTCGTCCAGCCAGTACCAACGCCCCTTGCTCAATTCGAAATCGGCGACGAAATGCAGCACCACGCCCTTGGTGACCGCCTCTTCGAGACGCGGATTCAGTTCGAACTTGAAATCGGCCGCCAGCACATAACCGTCGTCGCCCGGCAGCAACTGGGGATTGGCCACCTCGATCTCGGCGGCCCAGGCCAGGAACGGCCACATCAACAGCGCCAGCAGCCACGCACGCAACAGGCGCCAGGCGCCGCACCATGCAGAGGGGAAAGCTTGCACGGCAGGCAGGCTGGCCCGGTTCATCCGATGGTCAGGCACGCTTTTCAAGCAGGCAGTAATAAAAGCCATCGTGTTCGGCAGTCGGTAAAAGCTGTTCCTCATGGCAACGACCAGCCTGCGGCCGGCGCGCCAGGAAGCGTTCGATCTGCTGCCCGTTTTCGGCCGGGAAAACCGAGCAGGTTGCGTAAAGCAGTTTACCTCCCGGCTGCACGACCTGCCACAAGGCGTCGAGGATGCGGGCCTGGGCGGCGGCAAAGCTGGCAATGTCGGCCTCGCGGCGCAGCCACTTGGCATCGGGGTTGCGGCGCACCACGCCGCTCGCCGTGCACGGCACATCGGCCAGCACGGCGGCGAAAGGACGGCCATCCCACCATTTATCGAGTTTGACGCAATCGGCTACCTTGACCTCGGCCTGCAGTTGCAGACGGGCGAGGTTTTCCTCGATGCGCCGGCAGCGCGAGGCCTTGAGGTCGAGCGCCAGCAGATCGAGGTCGGCCCGTTCCAGCAGGTGGGCCGTCTTGCCGCCCGGCGCCGCGCAGGCATCGAGCACCCGGCTGCCCGGGGCCGGCGCGAGCAGTTCGGCGGCACGCTGGGCGCCTGGGTCCTGCACCGAGACCAGGCCTTGGGCGAAATCCGGCAAGGAGTCGACGGCGACCGGGCGGGCCAGCGCCAGTCCGGATTCGCCGACTGCTCGTGCCTCGATACCGGCGGCCTGCAGGCGGGCGAGATAGTCGTCACGCGTTGTCAGCCGGACATTGACCCGCAAACCCATCGGCGGCGGCAGGTTGCCAGCCGCGACGATACGCTGCCAGTCAGCCGGATGGGCCGCCTGCAACTGCGCCAGCCACCAGTCCGGATGCTGGGCCGCCGCCAGCGTATCGGCAGCCGCCGCAGCCGTCAGTTCCGGCTGCCGGCGCAGGAAGTTGCGCAGAACGCCATTGACCAGGCCGCGAAACTTGCCGTCCGCCACTTCCCCGGCTGCCGAAACGGCCTGATCGACCACGGTATGCACCGCATCGGGGCGCGTTTCCACCCGATAGATGGCGACCAGCAGCAGGGCGCGCACCTCATCGACCGCCAGCGGCTTGTCGAGCAGGCGGGAGAGGAAGAAATCGCCCCGGCCGTAGGCGCGCAGGCTGCCATAGACGAGATCCTGCACGGCCGGCCGGGCGGCCGGGTCGACCCGGCCGAGCAGGCCGTCGGCCAGGCTCTGCCCGGCAAACACGGCGGCATCGATGCGGGCCGCCTGCCACAGGGCATAGGCGAGTGAATTGAGGGGCAATCGGGACATAGGCCACGATTATCGCACGGGGCATAATGCGGCCATGCGCCGATTGCTGCCCGCCCTGCTCTGCCTGCTCGCCTCCCTGCCCGTGTACGCCTGGAATGCCGCCGGCCATCGGCTGGTCGCCGTCATCGCCTGGCAACAGCTGTCGCCGGCAGCCCGCGAGACCATCGCCACCCACCTGGCCCGCCACCCCGACCATGTCCGCTGGACCGACAAGGCCCGCTCTTCCGATCCCATCGACCTGTTCGCCGAAGCTGCGACCTGGCCGGATGACATCCGCAACGACCCGCGCTTTTACGACGAGGGTCGCCAGCCGGCCACACCGCCCCTGCCCGGCCTGCCCGATACCGCCCGCCACAAGCGCTGGCATTACATCGATCTGGATGGCGATGGCCGGGTGCGCGATGGCGAACTGGACAGCCGGATCGAGCACCTGACCCGGCAACTGGAAGTCAGCCGCCAGCCAGAACAGATCACCTACGCCCTGCCCTGGCTGCTGCATCTGGTCGGCGACATCCACCAGCCCCTGCACGTCGGCCGGCATGGCGACGAGGGCGGCAACGCGGTCGAGATCGAAAACCCGTTCAACAAGCGCCTGCCTTTCTCCAGCCTGCATCTTTATTGGGACGACCTGCCCGGCCCGCCCTGGCTGCGCGGCAAACGGCTGGAAGACAACGCTCGCCGCCTGCTCGAACGCTACCCGGCCCCCGAGCAAGGCAATGTCGCCCGGTGGCGGGAGGAAAGCCACCGGCTGCTCGATAGCGCCTACCCCACCGAGCCGGGCAGCCTGCTACCCATCGTCAGCGAGCCCTTCCACCGCGCCAGCCGCGACACCGCCAACCGGCGCATCGTCGACGCCGGCTACCGCCTCGGCCGCTTGCTCGACAGCATTTTCGGCCGCGCCGTTTCACGTGGAACGAAATAGAATCACGGCATGAACGGACTGCACCTGATCGCCGACCTGCATGACTGCCGTTGCCCCCCGGGCCTCTTGCTCGATGCCCCCGGCCTGGAAGCGTATTGCGTCGACGCTTGCCAACACCACGGCCTGACCGTGGTCGGCAGACTGTTCCATGCCTTCCGTGACGCTCAGGGGCAGCCGGCCGGCGTGACCGGCACCGTCGTTCTCGCCGAATCGCATCTCGCCATCCATACCTGGCCGGAAATCGGCGCCGTCACGCTCGATGTTTACGTCTGCAATTTCAGCGGCGACAACAGCAATCGGGCACACGCCCTGTTCGACGAAGTGATCGGCCGCTTCGCACCGGATTTCGTGGAAAAAAAAGAGGTGGCACGCGGCCACCTCGGTTCGCCTCTGGCCGACTGATCAGCCCCGGCCGGCCCCGCCGGGATGCAGCCTTCGGCGTCCATCTGGCGCGGCAAAATCAGGCCGGTATGTCGAACCGGTCGCCCACCTTGAGCGGATGCCCGGCCAGGAATTGCTGCACCGGCAGGCGCTTGCCACCCGCCTTCTGCAATTCGCTCACCGCCAGGGCGCCCGCGCCGCAGGCGATCACGACCTGCTTCTTGTCCACCGCCAGCACGCTACCGGCTGGGCCGTTCCCCGCCACCGGCGTCGCCAGCCACAGCTTGACGGTCTGCCCGCCGCCGAACGAAGCCTGCGCCCCGGGGAACGGGTTGAAGGCACGGATGTGGCGGTCCAGTTCGGCCGCGCTCTTCGACCAATCGATCACCGCCTCAGCCTTTTCGATCTTGTGCGCATAGGTCACGCCCACGCTCGGCTGCGGCTCAGCCGGCAGCGGCAGCTTGCCCAGCGCCTCGACGCACAGACGGGCGCCCAGTTCGGCCAGGCGATCGTGCAGGCTGGCCGTGGTATCGCTCGCTTCAATCGGGAACGCCCCGCGCAGCAGGACCGGCCCGGTATCCAGGCCGGCTTCCATCTGCATGATGCAGACGCCGGTTTCCGCATCGCCGGCGAGCAGCGCGCGTTGGATCGGCGCTGCCCCGCGCCAGCGCGGCAGCAGCGAACCATGAATATTGAGACAACCAAAGCGCGGCATGTCGAGCACCGCCTGCGGCAGGATCAGGCCATACGCCGCGACGACCATGACCTCGGCACCGACAGCGGCAATTTTCGCCTGCGCCTCGGCATCCTTCAGGGTCAGCGGCTGGAAGACCTCGATACCGTGGGCCAGCGCCACTTTCTTGACGGCTGACGGTTGCAGCGCCATGCCGCGCCCGGCCGGACGATCCGGCTGGGTCAGCACCAGGGCCACCTCGTGGCCGGCGGCGACGATGGCCGACAGCGCCTGGGCGGCGAATTCCGGCGTTCCGGCGAAGATCAGCTTCATGCCGTGACGCGCGCCTGCTTGGCCAGCTTGCTCTTGATCCGCCCCTGCTTGAGTTGCGACAGGTGATCGACGAAGACGATGCCGTTCAGGTGGTCGATCTCGTGCTGAATGCACACCGCCAGCAGGCCATCGGCTTCCATCGTCCGCTGCTTGCCGTCGAGGTCGAGGTATTTGATGGTGACCCGCTCGGCGCGCTCGACCTTGTCGTAGATGCCAGGCACCGACAGGCAGCCTTCTTCGCCGACCTGCTCACCGCTGCATTTCTCCAGGGTCGGATTGATGAAGGCGAGAAGATTGTTCTTCTCTTCCGACACGTCGATGACCACGACGCGCTCGTGCACGTCGACCTGGGTCGCCGCCAGCCCGATGCCCGGCGCTTCGTACATGGTTTCGGCCATGTCGGCGACCAGTTTTCGAATGCTGGCGTCGATCTGGGCGACAGGTTGCGCGACCTTTTTCAGGCGCGGATCGGGAAAACGCAAAATGGGTAGAAGGGCCATGTCAGAAATGGAATAAAAGCTTGCTCGCTTAGGTTATTACGTGCAGAATCTAAAGCAATTCCGAGGTATATAAACGCAAATCGCTTGACGCTACTGTGACCGCATCGGCGGCATTGCGTTCCACCGGCACGAGAGGTTACGACTATGGTTCGCATTATATCCGCGCTCATCTTGGCCGTGACGGCCGTCTGCGCATCCGCCGCCGACCCGCTGCAGCTCGTCGACAACCCGCCGGATCGCCATATCGTCGTCAAGGGTGACACCCTGTGGGACATTTCCGGCAAATTCCTGAAACAACCGTGGCGCTGGCCGGAAATCTGGCAGATGAACCGGGACCAGATCAAGAACCCGCACCTGATCTATCCGGGCGATGTCGTCCTCCTCGACATGTCGAGCGGCTCGCCGCGCCTCAGGCTTGGCAAGAAGGTCGGTGCCGGCACCGGCAAACTGCAACCGACCGTCTATAGCAAGCCGATCCAGCAGGTGGTGCCGAGCATCCCGCCGAACGCCATCGAACCGTTCATCTCGCAGCCGCTGGTCATCGAAGATGGCGAACTGAATACCGGCGTCAAGATCGTCGCCATGCAGGAAGACCGCATGCTGGTCGGTACCGGCGACAGCTTCTACGCTTCCGGCATTCCCGATGCCGCCGTCGAAAAGTGGCACGTTTTCCGCAAGGGCAAGCCGCTCAAGGATCCGGGCACCGGCAAGATTATCGCCTACGAGGCGTTCTTCCTCGGCAACGCCCGCCTGGTCAAGCCGGGCGAGCCAGCGCTGCTGCGCGTATCGCTGGCCAAGGAAGAAATCGCCCGCGGCGATCGCCTGATCCCGGCGCCGGAACCAGAAATCATTTCCTACGTGCCGCATCGTCCGGAACAGGACGTTTCCGCCCGCGTGCTCGGCATCTACGGTGGCCTGCGCGAAGGCGGCGCCAACTCTGTTGTCGCACTGAATGTCGGCAAGAATGACGGCATGGAAATCGGTCACGTCGTCGCCCTCTATCGCAAGCGCGTGTCGCTCGACGTCGATGACAGCGGTCGCCGCACATCAACGCCGGTTCCCGACGAACGTTACGGCCTCGCCTTCGTCTTCCGTGTCTTCAACGGCGTCAGCTATGCGCTGGTCGTCGAATCCTCCAAGGCGGTCATCGTCGGGGATACGGCAAGGAATCCGTGAGCCACACCACCGGCCTGGCCGCCTGGTTGCGGCTGACGCTCATTCCCGGCATCAGCGGCGAGACGCAACGAAAGCTTCTCGCCGCTTTCGGTTTACCCGAAGCCATCTTCGCCGCCGGGCGCCTTGAGGCGCGTAGCGTCATCGGCGACAAGGCCGATCTGTTGTTAGACAGCGCACCAACGGAAGCCATCGAGCACGGCCTGGCGTGGGCCAGCCAGCCCGGCCAGAGCATCATCACCCTGGCGGATGCCAGCTATCCGCCGGCCCTGCTCGAAATCGCCGACCCACCCAGCGTACTGTACGTCCGCGGCAATCCCGACTTGCTGCACCGACGGGGAATCGCCGTGGTCGGCAGCCGCAATGCCACCCCGCAGGGCACCCAGACTGCCGAGAGCTTCGCCCGGCACCTGGCCGCCCAGGGCCTGTGCATTGTCAGCGGTCTCGCCCTCGGCATCGACGCAGCCGCCCATCGTGGCGCCCTTGCCGCCCAGGGAGAGACGGTCGCCGTCATCGGGACTGGCGCCGACCGTATTTACCCGGCACGCAACAAGGAGCTGGCCATCGCGATTGCCGAACGCGGCGCCATCGTGTCCGAGTTTCCGCTCGGCACCCCGGCAGTCGCCTACAACTTTCCGCGCCGCAACCGCATCATTTCCGGCCTGGCGCGCGGCGTCCTGGTGGTTGAAGCGGCCCCCGAGAGCGGTTCGCTGATCACCGCCCGTCTGGCCGCCGAGCAGGGGCGTGAGGTATTCGCCATTCCCGGCTCGATTCATTCGCCAGTCGCCCGCGGCTGTCACAAGCTGATCAAGCAGGGTGCCAAGCTGGTGGAAACCGCCCAGGATATTCTCGAGGAACTTGGTAATTTTGCCGCGGCCCCGATGCCAGCTGCAGCCCCCTCCGCCGCACCGGATGAATCGCCGATACTGGCCGCCCTCGGCCACGATCCCTGCAGCCTCGACGATCTCGTCGAACGTACCGGCCAGAGCGCCGACCAACTGCTGCCGGAACTGCTGAGCCTCGAACTCGGCGGCAGCCTGGCCCCTCTTCCAGGCAATCGCTACCAACGCCTCGCCTAGCCCTCACTATATAGAGACGGCTTGCCAAGCCGCTTACGGGACACTTATCATGCCCCGGCACTCCTACAGGTCAAACCATGTCCAAAAAGCTGATCATTGCCGAAAAACCCTCTGTCGCCGCCGATATTGCGCGGGCGCTGGGCGGCTTCACCAAACACGACGACTACTTCGAAAGCGAGGAGTACGTGCTTTCCTCGGCCGTCGGTCACCTGCTGGAACTGGCCTGTCCGGAGGAGTTCGAGGTCAAGCGTGGCAAATGGTCCTTCGCCCACCTGCCGGTCATTCCGCCGCACTTTGCGCTGAAGCCGATCGAGAAGACCGAATCGCGCCTCAAGGTGCTCAACAAGCTGATCAAGCGCAAGGATGTCGATGGCCTGGTGAACGCCTGTGACGCGGGGCGCGAGGGTGAGCTGATCTTCAATTACATCGCCCAGGCCGCCAAGTCGGGCAAGCCGGTGCAGCGTCTGTGGCTGCAGTCGATGACCCAGGGTGCCATCCGCGACGGTTTCGCCCGCCTGCGCCCCGGCCGCGAGATGAAAGGCCTCGGCGATGCCGCCGTCTGCCGCTCCGAATCAGACTGGCTGGTCGGCATCAACGGCACACGGGCGATGACCGCCTTCAACTCGAAGACCGGCGGTTTCCACCTGACCACCGTCGGCCGCGTGCAAACCCCGACGCTGGCCATCGTCGTTGAACGCGAGAAGAAGATCCGCGAATTCAAGCCGCGCGATTACTGGGAAGTCGAAGCCGAATTCAGCGCCAGGGCCGGCAGCTACAAAGGCAAGTGGTTCGACGAAGGCTTCAAGGGCAAGAACGACGACGAGCACGCCCGTGCTGATCGCCTGTGGGAAATCGCCCGCGCCGAGGCCATTCGTGCCGCCACCCAGGGCAAGCCCGGCGAGGTCAGCGAAGAATCCAAGCCGGAAACCCGCATGTCCCCCGGCCTTTTCGATCTGACGACCCTGCAGCGCGAAGCGAACGCCCGCTTCGGCTTTTCGGCCAAGACCACGCTGTCGCTGGCCCAGGCTCTTTATGAAAAGCACAAGGTCCTGACCTACCCGCGTACCGATTCGCGCTGCCTGCCGGAAGACTACCTGCCGACGGTCAAGGAAACCCTGACCATCCTGACCGGCGAAGGCGCCGGCAAGGGCCACGACGAAGTCCTGCTGGCGCGCTATTCGCCCTTCGCCCACCAGATCCTGGCCCGCAACTGGGTGCTGCCCAACAAGCGTATCTTCAACAACGCCAAGATCAGCGACCACTTCGCCATCATCCCGACGCCGCAGGCGCCGAAGAGCCTGAACGAAATGGAACAGAAGCTGTACGACTTCGTCGTGCGCCGCTTCCTCTCCGTCTTCTTCCCGGCCGCCGAATTCCTAGTCACCACCCGCATCACCCGCGTCGAGGGCCATCCCTTCAAGACCGAAGGCAAGGTGCTGGTCAATCCGGGCTGGCTGGCCGTACATGGCAAGGAAGGCCAGGAAGGCGACGAGGGCAACCTGGTCGCCGTCGAAGCCAAGGAAAAGGTCAAGACCGACGAGGTCACGGTCAAGGCCAACGCCACCAAGCCACCGCCGCGCTATTCGGAAGCCACCCTGCTCTCCGCCATGGAAGGTGCTGGCAAGATGGTCGACGACGAGGAACTGAAGGCGGCGATGGCCGGCCGCGGTCTCGGCACGCCGGCCACCCGCGCCCAGATCATCGAGAACCTGCTTGGCGAGCAATACATGCACCGCGAAGGTCGCGAGCTGATCCCGACCGCCAAGGCCTTCTCGCTGATGACGCTGTTGACCGGCCTCGGCATCAAGGAACTGACCCAGCCGGAACTGACTGGCGACTGGGAGTGGAAGCTCGGCCGCATCGAGAAAGGCGAATTCACGCGCGAGGAATTCATGCGTGAAATTGCCGAAATGACCCGCCACATGGTCGAGCGCGCCAAGCAGTACGAGGCCGATACCATTCCCGGCGATTTTGGCGTGCTGTCCTCGCCCTGCCCCAAGTGCGGCGGCCAGATCCGCGAGACCTACAAGAAATTCCAGTGCGGCGGTTGCGACTATGCGCTCTGGAAGATCGTCGCCGGCCGCCAGTACGAACCGGCGGAAATCGAGCAACTGCTGACCGAACGCCAGGTCGGCCCGCTGACCGGCTTCCGCAACAAGATGGGGCGCAGCTTTGCCGCCGCCATCAAGCTCAACGACGACTTGCAGCCGGAATTCGATTTCGGCCAGGACAAGGCCGGCGAGGATGGCGAAGCTGAAGAGGTCGATTTCTCCGGACAGGAAGCACTCGGCCAGTGCCCGAAATGCGCCGCCAAGGTCTACGACAACGGCAACAACTACGTCTGTGAAAAGGCTGTCGGCGCCAGCAAGACCTGCGACTTCCGTTCCGGCAAGATCATCCTGCAGCAACCCATCGACGCCGCCCAGATGAAGAAGCTGCTGGCCGATGGCAAGACCGACCTGCTCAAGGAATTCGTCTCAAACCGTACGCGCCGCAAGTTCTCGGCGTATCTGGTCAATCAGAACGGCAAGGTTGGATTCGAATTCGAAAAGAAGGTGCCAGCTGCGAAAAAACCGGCTGCCAAGAAGAAAGCCGAAGCCGCCGAGTAAGACGGCTCCAGCGTTCCCTACCAAAGCCCCCGGCAAGCACCGGGGGCTTTGTCTTTGTGGGCGCCGGGCAGCGAATGCGCAGCAGCGCGTTCCACGTGAAACCTCAGCGGATGGCTTTGGCCCCGGGCAATTGGCAGGACAACAGCGCTGCCCGCACCGCATCGATGGCCTGCGGTCGGGGGAAGGTGACGCGCCAGACCAGGCCGACCGTCCGTTTCGGTTGCACACCGGAGAAGGGCAGCACCTTGACCATCGGTTCCTTGGCCATCAGCGGATCGGCGGCCGTGCTCGGCATGACCGCCACGCCGGCACCGCTCGCCACCATGTAGCGAATGGTTTCCAGCGAACTGCCTTCGAGCGAGTGATCGAGCGCATCGTGCGCCGTCAGGCGCGGACAGGATTCGAGCACCTGGTCGCGGAAACAGTTGCCCTGGCCGAGCAGCAGCATGTTCTGGCCATCCAG
>JAEUOE010000112.1 GCA_016790885.1 Dechloromonas sp.
TTCGACCAACAACTTCCCGGACTTTACCGGCCGTATCTGCCCGGCGCCTTGCGAGGCTGCCTGTACGCTGGGCATCAATGCCGCGCCGGTGGGCATCAAGTCGATCGAGCATTTCATCATCGACAAGGGCTGGGAAATGGGCTGGGTCGTGCCGCAGCCGGCAGCCGTCAAGACGGGCAAGAAGATCGCCATCGTCGGTTCCGGCCCGGCCGGCATGGCCGCTGCCCAGCAACTGGCACGCGTCGGCCATGACGTGACCGTGTTCGAGAAATCCAGCCGTATTGGCGGTCTGCTCGGCTTCGGCATCCCCGACTTCAAGCTCAACAAGTCGGTCATCGACCGTCGCGTCGCGCAGATGGAAGCCGAGGGCGTCACCTTCAGGACCAAGGTCATCGTTGGCGACAAGAACATCCCGGCCGGTATCAACAACGATGCCACCGAGACGGTTTCCGCCGCACAGTTGAAGAAGGATTTCGACGCAGTGATCCTGGCTGCCGGCTCTGAAGTGCCGCGTGATCTGCCGGTGCCGGGCCGCGAGTTCAAGGGTGTCCATGCCGCTCTGGAATTCCTGATTCCGCAGAACAAGGAAGTGCAGCAGGGCGTCAAGAACCCGATCAACGTCAAGGGCAAGCATGTCATCGTGATCGGTGGCGGCGATACCGGTTCCGACTGCGTCGGTACCAGCTACCGCCATGGCGCCGCATCGGTGACCCAGTTCGAACTGATGCCGGCCCCGCCGGAGCAGGAGAACAAATCGCTGACCTGGCCGTACTGGCCGCTGAAGATGCGTACTTCCTCGTCGCACAAGGAAGGTGAGACCATCCGCGAATTCGCGGTGGCCACCAAGTCCTTCATCGACGACGGCAAGGGCAACGTCAAGGCGCTCAAGGCCGTTCGCGTCGAGTGGAAGGACGGCAAGATGAGCGAAGTCGCCGGTTCGGAATTCGAACTGCCGTGCGATGCCGCCTTCCTGGCCATGGGTTTCACCAACCCGGTAGGCAGCCTGCTCGAAGCCTTCGGTGTCGAGACGGATGCACGCAACAACGCCAAGGCGACGACCGATGGCGAAGGCTGCTACCAGACCAATGTCGAAGGTGTCTATGCCGCCGGTGACGTGCGTCGCGGCCAGTCGCTGGTCGTCTGGGCGATTCGCGAAGGCCGCCAGGCTGCCCGCGAGGTCGATGCCTTCCTGATGGGTTCGACTATCCTGCCGCGCTGATCTGTGCCCATTGGCCCGAAAAACCCGCCCGCTGCAAAGCCGGCGGGTTTTGTTCATCTGGAGAGCGCATCTCCAAAGTGGGCTGGCGGCCGCAGTCTTCGTGGGTTCGGCCTTCGACAGCCGGGGGCTAATCGTGTGAGAATGGCACACCATCTTAGGGGGAAATATGTCGGCTGAACTGCAACCTGCCCTGCAGGTGACGACTCCGCACGGAGCGCTTGACGGGCACATCCTGCTCATTTTCGGCATCATGGTCGTGATGGGAATACTGGGCGGCGTAGCCAATTTCTATCTGGCCGATCGCCACGGCGACGCCGGCCGGCGCGACTGGGCGAAGTATCCGGTATTCGGCGTCGTCGCCGCGCTGACCGTGCCCCTGTTCCTCAACATGATTTCCAGCACCCTGCTCGAAGGGGCGCGCACCAAGCCCATCGACTACTATGTCTTTGCCGGATTCTGCCTGCTCTACGTCGTCGCCTCGCGTCGCCTGTTCGAGAACATGGTGCAGCGCCTGATTGGGCAGATCGACCAGGTGCGCCGCGATGTCGGCCAGATTCGGCAGCAGCAGCGCGACGAGCCGGTGATCGTGTCGCTCAAGAGCGAAGCCGAACCGGCCAAGGCGGTCGAGCCGGACCCGCGTGAAGCCCTGTCCTATAATGATGTCGAGATTTTGCGAGCCCTGGCCGACGGCAATTTCGTGTACGGCAATCTGGTGTCGATCTGTGAAACGACCGGTTTGTCGCGCGAACTGGTCAGCCAGCGGCTGACGGTCATGAAAGCGATGGGGGTCATCGAAACCCGCATCAACGAGAAGAATGTCCTGCACTGGTTCGTCTCGACGCGGGGCAAAGCCCTGCTCGCCGATATTCTGAGCGGACAGGAACAGAAGAAGAGCGCCTGAATTGCCGGTCACCACCGGCCTTGAATAAGAAAATCAACCATGAACATCGTCATTCTCGCTGCCGGCCAAGGCAAGCGCATGCATTCCAATCTGCCCAAAGTCCTGCATCCGATCGCCGGCAAGCCGTTGGCGCAGCATGTGATCGACACGGCCCGCTGTCTTGACCCCGAAAAGCTGATCGTCGTCTACGGCCACGGCGGCGAAATCGTCCGCTCCACCCTGCAGGCCGATGACATCGCCTGGGCCGAACAGGCGCAGCAACTGGGTACCGGCCACGCCGTGGCGCAGGCCGTTTCGCAACTGGGCGGTGCCGCACAGACCCTGGTGCTCTACGGCGACGTGCCGCTGACCACCGTGCATACCTTGAAGCGCTTGCTGCAGGCCGGCAAGGATGGCCTGTCGGTGCTCACCGTCAATCTGGACAAGCCGACCGGTTACGGCCGCATCGTGCGCGATACCGCCGGCAACATGGTCAGCATCGTCGAGGAGAAGGACGCGACGGCCGAGCAGAAGGCGATCTGCGAGGTCAATACCGGCATCATGGCCATCCCGACGGCCCGCCTGGCCGACTGGCTGGGCAAGCTGAAGAACGACAACGCCCAGGGCGAGTACTACCTGACCGACATCGTCGCGCTGGCGGTCGCCGAGGGCCTGCCGGTGCGTACCGCGCAGCCGGAAGGTGAATGGGAGGTGCTGGGGGTCAACAGCAAGGTGCAACTGGCCGAACTGGAACGCCAGCACCAGCGCAACCTGGCCGACCAGTTGCTGGTCGCTGGCGTGCGTTTGGCCGATCCGGCGCGCATCGATGTGCGTGGCGAATTGCGCCATGGCCGCGACGTGGCCGTCGACGTCGGCTGCGTTTTCGAGGGTAAGGTCGAGCTCGGCGATGCGGTCGAGGTCGGCCCCTATTGCGTGCTGAAGAACGTCAAGGTCGGCGCCGGTACGCGCATTGCCGCCTTCTGCCATTTCGAGGATGCGGTGATCGGCCCGGACGGCGTGCTCGGCCCCTACGCCCGCCTGCGGCCGGGTACCGAACTCGGCCCCGAGGTGCACATCGGCAACTTCGTCGAGGTCAAGAAGAGCAAGATCGCAGCGCAATCCAAGGCCAATCACCTGGCCTACATCGGCGATGCCGAGATCGGCCAGCGCGTCAATGTCGGCGCCGGTACCATTACCTGCAACTACGACGGCGCCAACAAGCACCTGACGGTGATCGAGGATGACGTGTTCATCGGTTCCGACACCCAGCTGGTGGCGCCGGTGCGCGTCGGGCGCGGTGCCACGCTGGGCGCCGGCACGACGCTGACCAAGGATGCACCGCCGGATGCGCTGACCGTGTCGCGTGCCAAGCAGATGACCCTGCCCGGCTGGGCCAGGCCGCAGAAGGTCAAGAAATAATGGATTGGGGTTTCATCGCTTTCGCCGTGGCCTCGACGTTGTCGCTGGCAGCCGGTGGCGTGCTGCTCATCGCCGGTTATCTCGGCACCGTGCCGGCGGCGTTCAACGAAGGCTTGAAGACCGGCTTGCCGGTATTACTCCTGCCGGTGATCGGGCCGGTGTGGTTTGCGCTGATTCGTGGCCCGGCGTTTCGCCGTGCCGCCATCCAGTTGATCGTCGGTTTGCTGCTGGTGGTCATTGCTGGTGGCCTGATCCTGGGGCTGGGGCCCCACTTTGCGGAAAAACTGGTTGCCGAGGCTGTCGAGGCCGCCAAAAACCGCTGATTGATCGCTGATTTTCATTTGTTCAGGGAGAACAAGATGTCGAAATACACAACCGAGGCCCTTCGTTCCGTTGCCCTGGTCGGCCATGGTGCCGCCGGCAAGACCAGCCTGGCCGAGGCGTTGTTGTTCGCGACCAACGCCATCGCCGCCAAGGGCAGCGTTGAAAAAGGCAATACCGTGGGCGATTCCGATGCCCAGGAAAAGGAAGCCGGCCACTCCCTGACTTCCGCCGTGATGAATTTCGGCTACGAGGACACCCATGTTCATCTGATCGACACCCCGGGCTATCCCGACTTTGCCGGCCAGGCCATCGCCGCGCTGGCCGGGGTCGATACGGCACTGATCGTCATCAACGCCCAGACCGGCGTCGAACTGATGACCGAACGCATGATGCGCCATGCTGCCGAGCGCAAGCTGTGCCGGATGATCGTCATCAACAAGATCGATGCCGACAACCTCGACCTGCCCGGCCTGGTCGCCGACATTCGCGAACGTTTCGGCAAGCAGTGCATGCTGCTCGACCTGCCGGCCCACGGTGCGGCCGATGTCGTCGAAGTGCTCGAACACGACAGCGGCGATGCCGATTTTGAATCGGTGGCCGCCGCGCACCGCGCGCTGATCGACCAGATCGTCGAGGAAGATGAAGACCTGCTCGCCCAATACCTGGAGGATGGTGCCGACCCGAGCGCCACGGCGCTGCACGCCCCGTTCGAGAAGGCGCTGCGCGAAGGCCACCTGATCCCCATCCTGTTCACCTCGGCCAGGACCGGCGCTGGCATCAAGGAACTGCTGCATGTGCTGGCCTCGCTGGCGCCGAGCCCGGCCGAAGGCAACCCGCCGCCCTTCTACAAGGGCGAACCGGGGGGCGACACGCAGGCCTTCCAGGCCATGCCGGATGCCGGCAAGCATGTGCTGGCCCATGTCTTCAAGGTCGTTGCCGACCCCTACATGGGCAAGATCGGCGTTTTCCGCGTGCATCAGGGCACGGTGAAGAAGGACATGCAGCTCTTCGTCGGCGATGGCAAGCGGCCGATCAAGGTGGCCCACCTCTACCAGTTGCAGGGCAAGGACACGGTGGAAGTCGATGAACTGCTGCCGGGCGCCATCGGCGCCATCGCCAAGGTCGATGAAATCGAGTTCGACAGTGTGCTGCACGATTCGCACGACGAGGACCACATCCACCTGGTGCCGCTCGAATTTCCCAAGCCGATGGCTGGCCTGGCGGTCGAGACGAAGAAGAAGGGCGACGAGCAGCGCCTGTTCGACATTCTCGGCAAGCTGGCCATGGAAGATCCGACCTTCATCGTCGAGCGCCATCCGACCAGCAACGAGACGGTCATTCGCGGCCTCGGCGAAATCCACCTCAAGGCCAAGCTGGCCAAGATGGCCAGCCAGTACAAGCTGGAGGTCGACACCAAGCCGCCGCGCATTCCCTACCGCGAAACCATCACCGGCAATGCCGAGGCGATGTATCGCCACAAGAAGCAGTCGGGCGGCGCCGGGCAGTTCGGCGAGGTGCATCTGCGCATCGAGCCCAAGGGCCGCGGCGAGGGCTTCGAGTTCGTCGATGCGGTGAAGGGCGGGGTCATTCCCGGTGTCTTCATGGCCGCGGTCGAGAAGGGCATCCGCCAGGGTCTGGAGGGCGGGGTGGTCGCCGGTTACGAAGTCGAGGACGTCAAGGTCACCGTTTATGACGGCAAGACGCATGCCGTCGACGGCAAGGAAGTGGCTTTCACCATTGCCGGCCGCAAGGCGGTGATCGAAGCGGTGCGCAATGCCAAACCCATCGTGCTCGAACCCATCGTCAATATCGAAATCGTCGTCCCCGAAAACGCCATCGGCGACCTCACCGGCGACCTGTCGAGCCGCCGTGGCCACATCACCGGTACCGACGGGCGCGGCCACGGCCTGGCGGCGATTACCGGCGAAGTACCGCTCGCCGAACTGAACGACTACCAGTCGCGCCTCAAGTCGCTGACCGGCGGCCAGGGTAGCTACACCATCGAGTTTGCCCGCTATTCGGCCGTACCCCCCAACGTGCAGCAACAGATGGCGAGCAAGTTCCAGCTGCACGACGAAGACGAATAAGGCTGTATATTGCCGCAGCGACCAGGCCGTTCCGGAATACCGGAACGGCCTTTTTCATTACGGCCGACGAGGAGCGCCTAAAGGTGTGGCGGGAAGGCGGCTGCGATGCCGTTGAGGACAGTTTCCAGTTCGCTTTCGAAGGCCGAGAGCCGCTCGGCCTGGTCCGGTAGCGCCCCCTTGATCGATTCTTCGAGTTCCTTGGCGTGGGCGAACAGGTCGCGGGCGCCGATGGTGCCGCCGGTGCCCTTCACGCTGTGTGCCATGCGGGTGGCGCTGTCACGGTCGCCGGCAGCGAGTGCCTGGCGGATGCGTTCGGGTTCGCCGCTGAAGCGGGTGTGGAAGTCGCGCAGCACCTTTTCGTAAAGCGCAGCCTTGTTCATCATGCGACGCAAGCCATCGGCGACATCGATGCCCGAAATGGCCGGGAAATCAGCGGCTGATGCGGCAACTGCGGCGGCTTGCGGCTGCCTGGCGGGCGGCTCAGCGGCTTGCGGGACCGCGGCAGTCAGCGCCGGTGCCGGGGCCATCCGGGTTTCCGGCTGCGGCCGGGCGTAGCGGCGGACCTTGGCGAGCAACTCGTCGGGGTCGATCGGCTTGGTCAGGAAGTCGTTCATGCCCGCCTCCGCCGTTCGCTGGCGTTCGTTTTCCAGGGCGTGGGCGGTCAGCGCAATGATCGGTATGGTGGGGCGGTTGCGGCCGGCCCGGATGCGGCGGGTGGCTTCGAGACCATCCAGTTCCGGCATCTGGATGTCCATCAGGATGAGATCGATCTGTTCGCCGTGCTCGGCCAGCTGGCGCAGGGCGAGGGCGCCGTTGTCGGCGACACGGACCGTGGCGCCGAACGACTCCAGCAGCTCCCGCACAACCAGTTGATTGGTCGGCACATCCTCGGCCACGAGGATGCAGGTGCCGCGCAGTGGCGCCTGGTCACCCGCTGCCGGCAGCGGTTCCGGATGATCGTCCCGGCGCTGCATGTGGGCCAGGATTTCCTTGACGCGTGCCGAGGTCACCGGTTTCTCGATCACTTCGTCGAATACATCGAGCGCGCCGCGCAAGTCGGCAGCTTGTGGATTGTCCGAGGTCACCATCACCAGGTGGGTGCGCTTGCCGAGCTTGGAGCGCAGCATGCCGGCCAGGGCCAGGCCATCGATGCCGGGCATGTTGAGGTCGATCATCACGCAGTCGAAGCCGCGCTCGTCGGTGCGCAGGCGGGTCAGGGCCGCGCTGCCCGAATCGTCGGTTTCGGCCGTGCAGCCTTGCTTTTGAAGGAGCCGGGCGAGCACGCGGCGGGCGAGTTCGTTGTCGTCCACGACCAGGAAGCGGCAGTTCGTCACCGCTTGCGGCGCCTCTGCCGACTCACCACAGGCGAGCGGAAGCTGGAAGGTGAAGGTGGAGCCCACTTCCGGCGTGCTGTCGAGGGCGATGGTGCCGCCCATTTTCTCGATCAGGCGTTGGGTGATGACCAGGCCGAGGCCGGTGCCGCCGTACTTGCGGGTTATCGAGGTGTCGGCCTGGGTAAAGGCCTGGAAGAGTTGCGCCTGCTGTTCCGCCGACATGCCGATACCGGTGTCCGCGATGCGGAATTGCAGCACCGCCTGCCCCGCGCTGTGCTCCAGGCAATCGATATGCACGGTGACGCCACCCTGTTCGGTGAACTTGATGGCATTGCCGACCAGGTTGATCAACACCTGCGACAGGCGCAGCGTATCGCCCCGCAGGCTGTGCGGCACGTTCGTGGCCACCTCGTATTCGAGGACCAGCTTCTTTTCCTGCGCCTTGGTGCGCAGCAGGTTGGACAGGTTGTCGAGGACTTCGTCGAGATCGAAATCCTCCTCCTCCAGTTGCAGGCCGCCGGCATCGATCCTGGAAAAATCGAGAATGTCGTTGACGATGGCCAGCAGCAGCTTGCCGGCGCTTTCGATACGGCGTACGTAATCCATGTCGCGCGGCTTGAGCGGGCTCTTCTGCAGCAGGTGCGACAGGCCGATCACGCCATTGAGCGGCGTGCGGATCTCATGGCTCATGTTGGCCAGGAAGTCGGCGCGGGCCTGGGCCAGTGCTTCGGCCGCCTGGCGGGCGCCTTCCCGGGCGCGGCCGAGGGCACGCTCGCGGTCGTTGTCGAAGGCCAGGCGGTTGCGCAGCGATTCCAGGCCGAGTAGCAGGCGGCCGATTTCATCGTCGCCCTGCACGTCGAGCGGGGTTTCGAAGTTGCCGGAGGAAATGGCGCGGAAGGTTGGCAGCACCTGGTTGTTCAGCGGTTCGAGCACCAGCTTGCGCAGGAGCAGCACGATGACGGCGAAGATGGCGCCCGCCATGGCCAGGCCGCCGGCCACCACCAGCCAGACAATGTGCTGGGTGAGGGCGGTGAATTCGTCCACTGTCGTGCCGCCGGCGATGATCCACTGCGGTGTGTCCAGTGTTTCGAAAATGACCAGTTTCTTGTGGCCCTGCTTCTCGCCGGCCTCTTCGTTTTTCCAGTAGTAGGTCACTTCGCCGCGCTGCTGTTCCAGCATCTTGTTGACCAGTTGCTCGCCGCCGTCGATCCGGAAGTCGAGCAGGCTCTGGCCTTCCTTGTAGGGGTGCAGGATCAGTTCGCCGAAGTGCTTGCCCGGCGTCACGTCGATGATGTAGTAGTAGCCGCTATGGCCGACCTGGATGGCCCGCAACTGCGCTTTCAGGGGTTCCAGTTGCTGGCCGATGTCGATGGCGATACCGCTGGCGCCCATGACCAGCCCCTGGGCGTCGAAGATCGGGGTGTAGCGGCTCAGGTACTGCCGGCCAAACACGCGGACCGGGCCGACATAGGGCTGCCCGGCGAGTAGTGCGGCATGCGCCGGGTGGTCGGTGGCGAGATAGCTGCCGACGGCCGATTCGCCCTGTTCGTTGATGGCGGTGGTCAGGCGACGCTCGAAGCCCTGCGGGGTGAGCACGAAGATCGAGCCGCTGCCGCGCAGGTCGCGCAGGAAGAGATCGAGCGGCTTGCCGGAGGATTTGCCGCTGGCGGCCAGCAAGGCAACGAAGGTTTCCCGGCTGGCCTGGTTTGGTCCGCCCAGGGTTTCGTCGATCTGGTCAGCCAGGATTTTCGAATACTCGATTGCCGCGCTGTTGGCGTTGTCGATCCGCGACGAGATCGCCGCCCGCAGGAGCCCGACATCATGGCTCAACTGCTGGCGGGCGTTGTTGTCCAGGCTGCGGGTGATGTGCGTGGCGAGCAGGAAGGTCGTGATGCCAAGAATGACGATGGCGGCGAGCAGCGAGGCGAGCACCAGCTTGCTGCCCAGCGACGCCCGGCGAAGGGCACGGCGCAGTCTGGCGAACGGGCCGCGGCCATGGGCGGTGCCGTGCTCAAAAATTGGCCCGGATCCGGCACCGTCGCGCAGTTCGGCGTACAGCGTCTCGGCCGCCTGCACCTGCTCCGGGCTTGCCTTGCGCCGCATGGACAGGTAACCGGCCAGGCGGTCGCCTTCCCATATCGGCGAAACGTGCGCCTCGACCCAATAGGCATCGCCATTCTTGCAGCGGTTCTTGAGCATGCCGACCCATGGTCGGCCGGCCTTGATGTCGCGCCACATGTCGGCAAACACGGCGGCCGGCATGTCGGGGTGGCGGATGATGTTGTGCGGCTGGCCGAGCAATTCGGCCTCGCTGAAGCCGCTGATCTCGATGAAGTCGGTGTTGGCGAAGACGATGCAGCCGGCTTCGTCGGCGCGCGACACGATGAGCTGCCCGTCGCGCAGCTCGATCACCCTGCCTGTCGTCATTCCGTTGTCGCGCATTGCCTGTCAGCCCGAATACCCGGCTAGGCGCTGGCCGGTTGCTAATGAGTCTTTGGCCTGTTTATTGCCAAACAATTCAAATATAACAAAAATATTCCAGCGTTACATCGCGTGTCAGATTTAAATTTTCCGGCGCACCCCTCAGGCATTGTCGCCGGACCAGGTGACCGTCGCCAGGAACAGGTAGCCGGCGCCATACACCGTCTTGATGAAGGCCGGGCTGTGGGCGTCGGGCTCCAGCTTGCGGCGCAGGCGGGAGATGCGGACGTCGATGGCGCGGTCGGTCGGCGCCAGGTCGCGGGTGCCCATCAACTTCTCGCGCTGCAGGATACGGTTGGGGTTGTTGATGAAGACCTTGAGCAGTTCGGATTCGGCGGTGCTCAGCGCGTGCTCCTCGCCATCGGGCGAGGTCAGGCGGTTGTTGGCCAGGTTGAAGCGCCAGCCGCTGAATTCGGCGATCTGGCGGGCCGGTGCTTCGCTGCTTTCCCGGCGGCGGACGATGCTGCGCACCCGGGCGACCAGTTCGCGCGGCTCGAAGGGCTTCAGCATGTAGTCGTCGGCGCCCAGTTCGAGGCCCATCACCCGGTCGCTGACATGGGCGCGCCCGGTCAGGATCAGGATGCCGCAGGCCGATTGCGCCTTGACCCGCTGCATGGCCTCGATGCCGTCCATGTCGGGCAGGCCGAGGTCGATGATGCACAGGTCGGGCGACAGGGTGCGCAGGCGGCGCAGCAGGTCGCTGGCGCTGCGGCACCAGACGGTACGGAAACCGAAGTCGCCGAGCACCTGCTCGATGATCTTGGCGACATCCGGATCGTCCTCGACGATGGCGATGGTCTTGCTGGTTTCCATTTCTCTCATCCTGAAACTGTTCTCATGCACCCTCCCGCTTCGCCCGCTGCAGGGCGCGGGCCAGGTCCTGGCGGGCAAAGGGCTTGGCCAGCACGGGCAGGTCGCTGGCGCCGCCGGCCTCGCCGGTGTCGGTCTCGTCGGTGTAGCCGCTCATCAGCACGATGCGCATGGCCGGCCGGCGGTCGAGCACGGCCTCGGCCAGCTGGCGGCCATTGAGGCCGCCCGGCATGATGATGTCGCTGACCATGATGGCAACGTCGATGATCTGGTCGACCATGGCCAGCGCCTGCTGGCCGTCTTCGGCTTCGATGACCGGGTAGCCGAGATCGATCAGCTGCTGGCGGACGACCCGGCGCACATTCGGCTCATCCTCGACGAGCAGCACCAGTTCGCCGCCATGCGGCAGGGTGGCTTCGTCGCTGCCGGAATCGGTTTCCGGCTCGGGGCTGGCCAGCGGCAGCACCATCAGCACGGTGGTGCCCTGGCCGGGCTGGCTGTGGATCGAGATGCCGCCGCCCGACTGCTTGGCGAAACCGTAGGCCATGGCCAGGCCGAGGCCGCTGCCCAGGCCGAGGCGTTTGGTGGTGAAGAAAGGTTCGCAGGCGCGGGCCAGGGTGGCGGCATCCATGCCGCTGCCGTTGTCGGAAACCTCGATCAACACATACTGGCCGGGGACGACGTCGAAGGTGCCGGCGCTGGCCGACAGGTCGACCGAACGGGCGACGATGTGCAGGCGGCCGCCGGCCGGCATCGCGTCCCGCGCGTTGAGCGCAAAGTTGAGCAGGGCGCTTTCCAGCTGGCCGGGGTCGACCAGGGCGTGCACGCTGGCCGCGCTGAGGTCGGTGGATACCGAGATCGACTCCGGCAGCGAGCGGCGGACCAGCTTGGCCAGGCTGGCGATGAGCTGGCCGATGTCGACCACCTGCGGCTCCAGCGGTTGCTGGCGCGAGAAGGTGAGCAGGCGCTTGATCAGCTGCACGCCGCGGCGGGCCGATTGCAGCGCCGGTTCGACGAATTCGTTGAGTTCGGCGTCATCCGGACGGTGATCCTGCAGCGCCGCCAGGTTGCCGATGACGACGGTGAGCAGGTTGTTGAAGTCGTGGGCCAGGCCGCCGGTCAGCTGGCCAATGGCCTCCATTTTCTGGGCCTGGACGAGGGCGGCCTGCATGCGCTTCTGTTCGGTGATGTCGTGCGAGAAGACGAAGAAGCCGAGGTTTTCGCCCTCCGCGCTGATTTCCGGAACCAGCGTGCTTTGCGCATGGACGGTC
>JAEUOE010000127.1 GCA_016790885.1 Dechloromonas sp.
GCCAGTTCGGCGATCAACTGCTCGTCGAAGGCATTGAAGACGGCCGGGCGGTTCATCCAGATGGTGGCGACCTTGCCGGTGCGTTCGATTTCCAGGGTTTCGTACATGCTCGGCCTCAGCGGTTCTTGAACGTCGGCTTGCACTTCTCGGCGAAGGCGGCCATGCCTTCCTTCTGGTCCTCCAGCGCGAAGGCGGAATGGAAAACGCGGCGCTCGAAGAGCAGGCCTTCGTTGAGGCTGGATTCGAAGGCACGATTGACCGATTCCTTGATCATCATCACCACCGGCAGCGAGAAGCCGGCAATGGTCTGCGCCGCCTTCAGGGTTTCGTCGAGCAGCTGGTCGGCCGGGATGACGCGGGCGACGAGGCCGGATTTCTCGGCTTCGGCCGCATCCATCATGCGTGCAGTCAGGCACAGGTCCATCGCCTTGGCCTTGCCGACGGCGCGCGGCAGGCGCTGCGTGCCGCCGGCCCCGGGCAGCGTGCCGAGGCGGATTTCGGGCTGGCCGAACTTGGCGGTGTCGGCAGCGTAGATCATGTCGCACATCATCGCCATTTCGCAGCCACCGCCGAGGGCAAAACCGGCCACGGCGGCGATCACCGGCTTGCGGGTTGTCTTGATGCGCTCCCAGTTGCGGGTGATGAAATCGGTCTTGTAGGCATGCAGGTAGTCGAAATCCTTCATGAAGCCGATATCGGCCCCGGCGGCGAAGGCCTTTTCATTGCCGGTGATGACGATGCAGCCGATGTTCTCGTCGGCTTCGAAGGCGTCGATGGCGTCGCCGATGCCGTCGACCACCTCGTTGTTCAGGGCGTTCATCGCCTCCGGGCGGTTGATGCGGATCAGGCCGACGCGGCCGTGGATTTCGGTGAGGACGACAGAGCTCATGCGGGTTCTCCTGTATTGCTGGCAAGCGGTTGTGCCGGTCATTCTACGGCTTTCGGTTTGTCCGGCAGGCGACAGTTGACGTTAACGTTAACCTGCTATCCTGTCACCCAAAATCGACAACACTCAGGAGACGAGATGACCTACGCCATCGAAGCCAAGCCGCTCTGGCAGCCCAATCCGAATACCGTCGGCGACACCCGCATGGCCATGTTCATGCAGGCCATGGGCCATGGCCGCTATGCCGACCTGTGGCAATGGTCAATCGACCAGCCGGAGGCCTTCTGGGCGCGCTTGTGGGATTTCTGCGGTGCCATCGGCGACAAGGGCCAGACGGTGCTGCGCGATGGTGACCGGATGCCCGGCGCCCGCTGGTTTCCCGAGGCACGCCTCAACTATGCCGAGAATTTGCTGAAGAATCGCGATGAGGGCGAAGCCCTGGTCTTCTGGGGCGAGGACAAGGTCAAGCGCCGGATGAGCCGGGCCGAGCTCTATGCCGAGGTGGCGCGTTTCCAGCGGTTCCTGGTCGACGCCGGCGTCGGTGCCGGCGACCGGGTGGCCGGCTATCTGCCCAACCTGCCGGAAACCTTGATTGCCATGCTGGCGGCAACCTCGCTCGGTGCCATCTGGTCGTCGGCCTCGCCGGATTTCGGCGTGCAGGGCGTGCTCGACCGCTTCGGGCAGATCGAGCCCAAGGTGCTGGTCTGTGTCGATGGCTACTGGTACAACGGCAAGCCGGTCGACTGCCTGGAAAAGAATGCCGAGGTGGTGGCCCGCATGCCGTCGCTGCTCCGGACGGTGGTCGTGCCCTATCTTGATCCGGCCGCTGGCGTCGGGGCGGTGGCCAACGCTGTCAGCTGGCGCGACCTGCCCACGGTGGCGGCCGATGCCGAAGTGCGGATCACCCGCGTGGCTTTCGATCACCCGCTGTTCATCATGTTCTCCAGCGGTACCACCGGCGTGCCCAAGTGCATCGTCCATTGCCACGGCGGTGCCCTGTTGCAGCATCTCAAGGAACACCAGTTGCACAGCGATGTGCGCCCCGGCGACCGGTTGTTCTACTTCACCACCTGCGGCTGGATGATGTGGAACTGGCTGGTCTCCGGTCTGGCCTGCGGCGCCACGCTGCTGCTCTACGACGGCTCGCCCTTCGCCGCCAAGGGCACGGTTCTTTTCGACTATGCAGCCGCCGAGAAAATGACCCACTTCGGCACCTCGGCCAAGTTCATCGATGCCGCCGCCAAGCTCGGCCTGACCCCGGGCAAGACGCACGACCTGGCGGCCTTGCGCGCCATGTTCTCGACCGGCAGCCCGCTGTCGCCGGAAGGGTTCGACTGGGTTTACCGCGAAATCAAGCAGGACATCCTGCTCGCTTCGATCTCCGGCGGCACCGACATCATTTCCTGCTTCGTACTCGGCAACCCGGTGCTGCCGGTCTATCGCGGCGAAATCCAGTGTCGCGGGCTGGGCATGGCGGTCGATGTGTTCGACGACGAAGGCAAGCCGGTGCGTTCGGAGAAGGGCGAGCTGGTATGTACCAAGCCCTTCCCGGTCATGCCGGTCGGCTTCTGGAACGACCCCGATGGCGCCAGGTACCGTGCGGCCTATTTCGAGCGCTTCCCGAACGTTTGGTGCCATGGCGACTTCTCGGAGCTGACCGCGCACGACGGCATGATCATCTACGGCCGCTCGGATGCGACCCTCAACCCGGGCGGCGTGCGTATCGGCACGGCTGAAATCTACCGCCAGGTCGAGCAGCTGCCGGAAATCCTCGAATCGCTGGTCATCGGTCAGGCCTGGCCGCCGGGCAAGGAAGACGATGTGCGGGTGGTGCTCTTCGTGCGCCTGCAGGAAGGCTGCGTACTCGATGCCGCGCTGATCGAGCGCATCAAGAAGCAGATCAAGGACAACACCACGCCGCGCCACGTGCCGGCCAAGGTCGTGCAGGTGCAGGACATCCCGCGCACCAAGTCGGGCAAGATCGTCGAACTGGCCGTGCGCAACGTGGTGCAGGCGCAGCCGGTGAAGAACGTCGAAGCCCTGGCCAATCCGGAAGCCCTGGAGTTCTTCCGCGGGCGGCAGGAACTGGCCGACTGATCAGAAGCGACGGGCGAGCAGGGTGCCGACCAGCGGCACCTTGCGCACGATCTGCAGCGTATTGCCGGCGCTCCAGCTCAGCGCGGCGGTGATGCGCCGGCTGGCTTCCGGGCTTTCGATCCAGCGATAGAACAGGGTTGCGGCAGCGATGCTGGCCGATACCGACAGGCCGAGGCAGACCAAAGTGGACAGCGGTGAGTCGTAATCGGTCTGGGCGTACAAGGTGTTGGCCAGCAGCAGGACCGGGAAGTGCACCAGGAAGACCGAGTACGAGATCTGTCCGAGGAAGGCCAGCGGGCGGAAAGCCGGCCACTGTTCGAGCAGGCCGGTGCGCCGTCCGAAACCGAGCAGCATGGCGACGCCCAGGGCGAGCGCGATGCGCAGGCGGAAATCGATGACCAGCGCGGCAATGGCGACAGTCAGGATGACGCCCAGCCAGGAGGACATTTGCCGGCGATCGGATGCCCACCAGGCGGCGGCGCCCAGGCCGTAGGAGCCGAAGAAATAGATCGCCCAGTTGTCCCAGCCGGCATCGCGGTTGAACCAGAACAGCGAGGCGGTGGCGACGGCCAGCACCAGTGCCGGCGCAACGATGCGGATGCGACCCGACCACAGCAGGATGGCCATCAGCGCGAACAGCTGGAAATCGATGGCGATGTACCAGACGCCGGCCGACAGGGCGTCGAAACCAAGCAGGCCGTGTAGCAGGGCGGCGTGGGCCAGCCATTGCAGGAAGGTGGCGCGCGCCGGAATGGCGTCGTCTTCCATCCAGCGGTCGGCGATGGCAGCGGCGATGATGGCGAGGCCGATGGCCGCGAGGTAGGGCACGGCCAGGCGCAGGTAGCGCTTCCAGATCAGCGGCAGCGGCGATCCGGAGAGCGCCTGCCCGTGGGCCGACAGGCCGCGCGCCGCGAGGAAGCCGGCGATGACCAGGAAGACCTGCACCGCCATGCGGCCGTACTCGAAGAACCAGTTGAAAACGACCGGGAAATAGTCGCGCGCGGCCTCGGCCAGCGGGCCGTAGGACGAGAAATGGTTCATCAGCACGAGCAATGCCGCGACCGCCTTCAGGGCGTCGATCAGGGGCATGCGGTTTTGGTTCTGGCTCATGACGCGAATACTACACCTTGTTGTTGCGGTGCACAAAGTTGGTTGATGTTGATTTGTATGGACTTTGTTACATAAAACGCGCAAGGAACGAATCGGTGTACAGCGCCGGCAAATCGACCCATACGCGGTGGCCGCTGCCGGGGGCGACGGACACCGGCTGGCCGTCCTTGTTTTCCATCCGGCTCAGGCGCTGGCGATAGTTGCCGCCGGGATGGACGCACTCCACGTCGTCGCCCAGCGCGAAGCGGTTCTTGACGGCGATTTCCATCAGGCCGCGGGCCGTGTCGAAGGCCACCGCATCGCCGACGTACTGGCTCTTGTCCGACTCGGAATGGCCGCGCAGGTAGTTCTGGTAGTCGGCATCGTGGTGGCGCTGGTAGAAACCGTCGGTATAGCCGCGGTTGGCCAGGTTCTCCAGCTCGCCGAGCAGGCTGGCGTCGAAGGGGCGGCCGGCGACCGCGTCGTCGATGGCCTGGCGATAGGCCTGGCAGGTGCGGGCGACGTAGTAGGGGCTCTTGGTGCGGCCCTCAATCTTCAGCGAATCGATGCCGATCTCGGCCAGGCGATGCACGTGCTCGATGGCGCGCAGATCCTTCGAGTTCATGATGTAGGTGCCGTGCTCGTCTTCCTCGATCGGCATCAGTTCACCCGGGCGCTGCTTTTCCTCGAGCAGGATTTCCGCGTCGCGATCCATGAACTGCACCGGTTGCTCGGCTGGCGTATGCACCTTGTAGTCCCAGCGGCAGGAGTTGGTGCAGGTGCCCTGGTTGGGGTCGCGGTGGTTGAAG
>JAEUOE010000214.1 GCA_016790885.1 Dechloromonas sp.
GCGGCCACCGGCGAGCAGGGCGCTGCCGTTCAGCTTGAGCGAGTTGGCCAGTACCTTGAGGTCGGCGCGCAGGCCGTCTGCCGTGGCGTAGGGTTCGGCCTGGCCGATCTCGTGGCGCACCGGCTCGATGCCGTCGAGGAAACGGGCAGTGGCCGCCAGGCGGGCATAAATGCCGGACAGGGCACGGCGGTAAGGCTCGTCCGAGCGTTGCGGCGAATGGTCGGTGGAGTGTTCGGCGAGGGCCAGCAGTTCCGGCGTGACCTTGATCAGCAGATCGGAAAGCGGCAGTTCGGCGCCCAGTTCATGCACTTCCGCCAGGTAGTGGTTGAGCGCGGCAGCCGATTGCAGGCGCAGGGCTTCGCGCAGAATCTCGGCGGTGACGAAGGGGTTGCCGTCACGGTCGCCACCGATCCACGAACCGACGCGGAAGAAGGGCGGCAGTGCCCAGCGCTGGTCCGGGAAGCGCTTCTGCAGCTGTTGCGTCGCCTGGATGTACAGGCGCGGCAGTTCGGTGAAGAAGGTTTCGTTGAAGTAGGAAATGCCGTTCTTGACCTCGTCGAGCACCTTCAGACGGACCGGGCGCAGCATGCGCGACTGCCACAGGGTGAGGATGGCGTTGGCCAGGCCGAGGTCGTTCTCGGCTTCCTCTTCCGGCGTCATGCGCAGGCGTTCGCGCTGGTCGAGCAGGCGGGCGATGTCGCGGTGATTGCGGATCAGGCTCTGGCGCTGCACCTCGGTCGGGTGGGCGGTGAGCACCGGAGCAACCAGGGCGTGGGCGAAGAAATCGGCGATGGCTGCCGGCGATACCCGGGCGGTAGTCAGCGCATCGAGGGCGTGGATCAGGCTGCCTTCGCGTGGCGGCGAACCGGCCAGGTCGTGGGCGCGGCGGCGGCGGATGTGGTGTTCGTCTTCCGCGATGTTGGCCAGTTGCAGGAAGTAGCTGAAGGCGCGGACGACCGACTGGGTGACATCGCGCGGCAGCGGGTCGAGCAGGGAGGCCAGTTCGGCCCGGGCGGCGGGGTCGCCGTCGCGGGCGAAGCGGATGGCTGTCTGGCGAACGCGCTCGACAATGTCGAAAACCGCTTCGCCTTCCTGTTCGCGGACCGTGTCGCCAAGCAGGCGGCCAAGCAGGCGGATGTCGGTGCGGAGGGGTTCTTCCTTGCTGCTATCGAGCGCGTGTGCGGACATTAGTGTTTCCTGACCAGTAGGACGGAGGCGTCGGCGATCTTGGCGAGTTGTTCGGCCACCGAGCCGAGGATCAGCGTGGCGATGCCGCGCCGGCCGTGGCGGCCGATCACGATCAGGTCGCAGCCGAGTTCCCTGGCCTTGTCGGCGATGGTTTCGGAAACGCGGCGCTGGCGGGCTTCGAGCAGCAACGGCTCGACGCTGACACCTTCGATCTGCTTGACGGCATCGTCGAGCAACTCACGCCCGGCGTCGACGATGGCCTTGAGCGCATTGTCGAGGTTGAGCGTGGTCGAGAAGGTGCGGTTGTGCATGCCCATCAGGGTTTCGTCGGCAACGTGGGCGACATACAGCTTGGCGCCGCTGCAACGGGCGATATGGGCGGCTTCGGTCAGGGCGCAGCGCGAGGTTTCGCTGTCGTCGATGGCGACCAGAATGTTTTTGTACATGGTGTGTTTTCCTGTGTGGGCAATTCAATGGCGCTAAGTTACCAAGTCGGCATCGCCAGCGCAGTTAGGGAAATCCTCAGGGCGGCGTGCGCGGGCCGGAACGCCGCGCTTGCCGCCGTGTTCAGCACGTGATCGTTTCGTCCCGGCGCGAGCAGGCTTCGAGCAGATAAGCCACCGAGCGATAGCTGACGCCGGTTTCGGCGGTCAGCCCGATTTCGCAGGTGCGGTTGGTGGAAACGCCGCAGGCGCAGCCGGCCGGTAACTCAGCATGGATGTGGCGCAGGGCGTGCTGGTTGAGTTCCGGCACCATGAAGCCACGGTCGCCGCCGAAGCCGCAGCAGGTGGTGCTGGCCGGCTCGATGACCTGTTCGACGCAGGCGGCGAGCAGGGCCTTCAGCTTGCCGTCGGCGCCGGTGCGCTTGACGCTGCAATTGATGTGCAGCGCGATGGGGCCGGGCTGCCGGGTGATCATCAGGCGCGGTAGCAGCGCGTCGTGGGCGAATTCGTGGAAATCGTAGAGCTTCAGGCGGCCGGCGAGGTGCTTCTGCATGCGCGTCGTGCAGGCACTGGCATCCATGATGACCGGGATGCGGCCGTTGTCGGAGGCCTTCAGCAGCGCGGCTTCGAGCGTGTTCGACATGTCTTCGGCTTCTTGCTGCATGCCCTTGCTGGCCAGCATCTGGCCGCAGCACAGCTTGTCGAAGCCTTCCGGCAAGATGGGGCGGAAGCCGGCGCGGATCAGCAGTTCCTGCACGACGTCGCCGAGTTGCGGGTCGGTATGGTTGGCCGGCCCGAAGATGCGGGCGCCGCAAGTCGGAAAATAGACCACCGGGTCGCCTTGCGCTGCGCGCTGCACAGGCGGCCTGCCAGCGGATGGCATGTTGTTGCGCCACGCGCCGCCGCTGACCCGGTTGACGAACTTGTCGCCCAGCACGCCGGCGACGGCATGGCCGACCTTGAGCCCGGTGCGGCTGAGTCCGGCGAAGGTGCCGAAGTTTTCCCCGGTCCAGTTGTGCAGGGCGCGGGCCTTGTCGCCGAGCTGGCGGCCGCGCAGGCGGCGGGTCAGGTCGCCGGTGTCGATACCGACCGGGCAGGCAGTCGAGCACAGGCCGCAGCCGGCGCAGGTATCGAGGCCCATGTAGGCGTAGTCCTCGGTCATTTTTCCGGCATGCTCGCCGGCCGCAGCGCGGCGGGCCAGTTCGCGCACGCTGGTGATGCGCTGGCGCGGCGACAGGGTCAGGCGGTGCGAGGGGCACAGCGGTTCACAGAAGCCGCATTCGATGCAGCGGTCGACGATGTCCTCGGCAGCCGGCATCGGCTTGAGGTTTTCGAGGTGGGCGTGCGGGTTGTCGTTGATGATGACGCCGGGGTTGAGCAGGCCTTCCGGGTCGAACAGGGCCTTGATGCGGCGCATCAGGTCGGTCGCTTCCTTGCCCCACTCCATTTCGACGAAGGGCGCCATGTTGCGGCCGGTGCCGTGCTCGGCCTTCAGCGAGCCGTCGTATTTTCTGACCACCATGTCGCACAGGTCGTCCATGAAGCGGGCGTAGCGGTCGATCTCGGCCTGGTCGCCGAAATCCTGGGTGATCACGAAGTGCAGGTTGCCTTCCAGCGCGTGGCCGAAAATGATGCCCTCGTGGTAGCCGTGGTGGCGGAGCAGGGCCTGCAGGTCGAGGGTGGCGTCGGCCAGCGACTCGATGGGGAAGGCGACGTCCTCGATCAGCACCGTGGTGCCGGTGCGGCGCATCGCGCCAACGGCCGGGAAGGTGCCCTTGCGCACCTTCCAGTACATGTCGCAGGTGGCCGGGTCGGTCGAGAACTGCACGGGTTCGACGGTGGCGATGCCGTTCAGTGCGGCGAGCACGGTGGCGATCTTTTCCTGCAGGCCTTCCGGCGTCGGCGAGCGGACTTCGATGAGCAGCGCGGCGGCCTCTTCGCCCAGTTGGCGCATGATGGCCGGCAGGCCGGGCTTGTTTTCGACGGAGTGGATAGCCGGGCGGTCGAGCAGTTCGACCGCCGACACCGGCTGCGGCTTGAGGCGGATGACGGCTTCGCAGGCGGTTCGGATGTCCGGGAAGAAAACCAGCGCCGAGGCCTTGCATGGGTCTTCGACCACCGTCTGGTAGGTGATGCGCGTCATGAAGCCGAGCGTGCCCTCGGAGCCAATCATCAGGTGGGCCAGGATGTCGATCGGGTCTTCGTAATCGACCAGCGCATTCAGGCTGTAGCCAGTGGTGTTCTTGATCTTGAACTTCTGGCGGATGCGGTTGGCCAGCGCGACATTGGCCCGCGTGTCGCGGCCCAGGCGTTCCAGTTCGCCGAGCAGCACGGCGTGCGTCTTGGAGAAGGCGGCGATGCTGAGCGGGTCTTCGGTGTCGAGCAGTGAGCCGTCGGCGAGCATGACGCGCAGGCCGGCCAGGGTCTTGTAGCTGTTCTGCGCCGTGCCGCAGCACATCCCGGAGGCGTTGTTGGCAGCGATGCCGCCGATCTTGGCGGCGCCGATGGAGGCCGGGTCGGGGCCGATCTTCTTGCCGAGCGGGGCGAGCCGGCGATTGACCTCGCCGCCGACCATGCCGGGGCCGACACGGACCTGGCTGGCATCGTCGGCCAGTTCGAAGGTGGCGAAGCCTTCGCCGATCAGGGCCAGCACGCCGTTGGAAATGGCCTGGCCGGAGAGGCTGGTGCCGGCGGCGCGAAAGGTGACCGGTGTCTGGTGCTGGCCGGCTGTGGCCAGCACGGTACGCGCCTGTTCCTCGTTTTCGATGACGGCAATGACCTGCGGGATCAGCCGGTAGAAGCTGGCGTCGGTGCCATAGGCGAGGCGGCGCAGATCGTCGGTGATGACTTGCTGCGCAGGCAGCGCGGAAAGGAGGGCTTGGGTCAGGGCGTTCATGTCTGGTGTGTCTTGAAATGGCTTGCGGTGGCGGGCGGCAGGGCAGCGACAAAAAAAATCCCGGAGGCCGGTGGTGCCGGCGCTCCGGGAAAGAGGGATCAGTTGCGTTCCTTGATCAGGTCACGCAGCCGCTTGGGGGCGGGTTGCAGCGGTGTTCTGACGCTGGTCCAGCCGCCTTGCCGGCGCGGCGTCAGCCAGCGGAAGCGGCTGGCCAGCCAGGAAGCGGTGCGATACAGGGCCGGGGAGCTGTAAACCGCCGACCAACCGCGCCACACTGCCGAAATCAGCCCGTTGTGCCCGGCGCCCTGGCCCCGCATGGCGGGGTTCGCCTGCGGTTCGGAAAAGGCTTCCTCGCGCAGGCGGATGAGCAGGTCGGGAATGGGAATCTTGACCGGGCACACCTCGCCGCAGGCGCCGCACAGCGACGAGGCGGTGGTCAGGCCGGCGGTGGCTTCCAGCCCCAGCATGTGCGGCGAGATGATCTTGCCGATCGGGCCGGGGTAGGTCGTGCCGTAGGCGTGGCCGCCGATGCGGGTGTAGACCGGGCAGTGGTTCATGCAGGCACCGCAGCGGATGCATTGCAGGGTCTTGCGCAATTGCTCGTCGGCATAGGCCTGGCTGCGCCCGTTGTCGAGCAGCACCAGGTGCACTTCGCCGGGGCCGTCCTTCTCGCCCGGCTGGCGCGGGCGGGAGATCATGTTGAAGTAGGTCGAGATGTTCTGACCGGTGGCCGAGCGGGTGAGCAGCGAGAGCAGCGGCGGGACGTGTTCCAGCTTCTCGACGATTTTCTCGATGCCGGTGATGGCGATATGCACCGGCGGCGCCGTGGTGCACATGCGGCCGTTGCCTTCGTTCTCGACAAGACACAGGGTACCGGTTTCGGCGACGGCGAAATTGACGCCGGAGAGGCCGATGTCGGCGATCTCGAATTTCTCGCGCAGCACCTGGCGGCCGATCTGGATCAGCGCATCGACGTTATCGGTGTACTCGACGCCGGGCACATTTTCATGGAACAGCTTGGCGATCTGCTCCTTGGTCTTGTGGATGGCCGGCATGATGATGTGCGACGGCTTTTCACCGGCCAGCTGGACGATGTACTCGCCCATGTCGGACTCCAGCGCACCGATGCCGGCCGCTTCGGCGGCGTGGTTCAGCTCGATTTCCTCGCTGACCATGGACTTGCCTTTGACCATCAGCCTGGCCGAGTGCTTCTGGCAGATGCCGAGGATGATGGCGTTGGCCTCTTCCGGCGTTTCGGCCCAGTGGACCTTGATGCCGTTGCGGGTCAGGTTGGTTTCGAGCGTTTCGAGCAATTCGGGAAGCTTGGCCAGGTTGTACTGGCGGATGCGCTCGCCCAGACTGCGCAGGCTTTCCAGTTCTTCCGGATCGGGGAACTGGGCGGCGCGCTTGCTCATCAGGAAGTCCATCGCGCCGCGGAAGCTCTGGCGCAGGAAGGGGTTCTCGACGACATCCCTGGCCCGCGCGCGGAAGCCGGCCGAGGGCATGAAGTGCAGGGCGTGCGGGGTCTGCGGGGCGTTCATCAGATGTTCTCCTCGATCATCAGCACGATCAGTTCCTTCGGGCCGTGGGCGCCATAGGCCAGGGTCTGCTGGATGTCGGCGGTTTTCGACGGGCCGGAGATGAGCAGGGAATTGGTCGGCAGACCGTCCTTCCAGCCTTCCGTCTGCATGGCTTCGTAAAAGGTGTTGTAGATGCTGGCGGCGTCGAGCAGCACGATATGCACTGGCGGCACCAGCGACATCAGGCGCGGCTCGTCGGCGGTCGGCCACAGGATCAGGGTGCCGGTTTCGGCGATGGCGCCGCGGGCAGCGGTGAAGCTGGCCGGCGTTTCGTTGAACATCGCGGCCTTCCAGCCTTCGATCGGGGCGTCGTAGCCGGGGCAGGCGATACCCAGCGGCGGCAGTTCGGCTTGGGCGCGGGCACCATGCGGCGTGCCGGGGGCGACCAGCAGCTTGTCGATCTGCTTGGCGCTCAGCACTTCGTAGAGCTTTTGCAGCCAGCCACCGCGCGAGACGGCATAGACCTCGGCATGCGCCAGTTCGATGAAGTGGCGGAAGCGCTTGGCCTTGTCGGCGTTGCTTTCCTCGCTGCGATGCGCGGCGTACCAGGCGGCGACATCAGGGAGTTCGCCGGCGGTTGCGGGGGCATTGGCCTTCAGCTTGGCCAGGATGCGGTCACGGGCGCTCATTGGGCGTTCTCCTTGGCGGTACGGCGGAGCAGGAAGGTGGCAATGTGTTCGCCGGGCAGGCTGGGTTTGGCGCGGCCTTCCTGCTGATCCTTCCAGGCGGTATGGCCGAGGATATTCATCAGGCAGCCGCAATCGGCGCTGACCACGCGCTCGGCGCCGGTGGCCTTGAGCGATTTGACCTTGTCCTCGACCATGGCGGCGGAGATTTCCGGTTGCTTGACCGAGAAAGTGCCGCCGAAGCCGCAGCACTCGGATTCGTGATCCTGCTGGGCGACGGTGACGTGCGCCAGGTCGCCGAGCAGCCTGCGCCCGGTGAGATGGACGCCCATCTCGCGGCGGGCGGAGCAGGACGTGTGGAGCACGACGGTGCACTCGCCCCCGACATCCTCCGGCTGGAAATTCAGCACCTCGACGAGGAACTGGGTGAATTCGTAGATGCGCGCCGACAGTTTCTCGGCAGCGGTCTTGCGCGCCGGATCCTTGGCGAATAGCGTCGGGTAGTGGTGCTTCATCATGCCGGCGCAGGAACCCGAAGGGACGACAACCGGCCAGTCGTTGGGGAACAGCGTCAGCTGGTGCGCCGCCACCTTGCGCGCTTCGTCCGGGAAGCCGCTGGTGTAGGCCGGCTGGCCGCAGCAGGTTTGTTCTTCCGGAAAGTGCACGCGGATGCCCTGCCGTTCGAGCAGCGTGATGGCATCCATGCCGGCGCCGGGGAAAAACTGGTCAACGACGCAGGTGGCAAAGAAATAGACGTCGGTTGGACGCGCAGACTGTGCGGGCATTTTGTCTCCGATGTAAATTATTTTACGGTAAAATGGTAAGACCAATAATTACTGCGACACAAATTTTGCGTGAATACCGATACTTAGTCAAGAATCCATCGGGAAATCCCTAGGCTTGCACTTTCCAAAATCGATGATTAGAATGTGCTGGTCTTACCAATCAATGTGGTCTTACCAATGCCGAACAAGCTGCAGGTTCCACGCATTTCCGATGCGATTGCCGCCACGCTGGAGCGTCGCATCCTCGAAGGCTCGCTGAAGCCCGGCGACCGCCTGCCGCCCGAGCGTGAGCTGGCAGTCGACCTCGGCGTCTCCCGGCCCAGCCTGCGCGAAGCGATCCAGAAATTGGCCTCGAAGGGCATGGTGACCAGTCGCCAGGGTGGCGGTACCTATGTGACCGATGTGCTGGAGTCGAGTTTTTCCGACCCCTGGCAAGACATGATGGGCAAGCACCCCAACCTGCGCGAAGACATGCTGGAATTCCGCCGCATGCTCGAAGGCCAGGCGGCCGAATGGGCGGCCGAACGGGCGACCGATGCCGACCTGCAGCGCCTGGAACAAAGCTTCAATGCCTTGATGGCGGCCTTCGAGTCCGACGATGCCCAGAAGCGTTCGGACGCCGACATCGCCTTCCACCAGGCCATCGGCGATGCCGCGCACAACGTGCTGATCGGCCATTTGTCCGGTGCCTTGCTCGGCTTGATGCACGACAACATCCGTCTCAACCTGGGCGAACTGAAAAGCGTGCCGGCCGCCAGCCGCCTGCTGATGAGCCAGCACGAATCCATCTTCCGCAGCATCCGTGAAAAGAAACCGCAGGCTGCCCGTTCCGCCGCCGAAACGCACATCGATTTCGTCCGCGAAACCCTGGCCCAGACCCTGCGCTCGGTCGCCCGCCGCGAAACGGCGGAGCGCCGGCTGGCGGCGGAGTACTGATTGTGAAAAATCCACTGCCAAGGCGCCGAGGCGCGAAGGTGTCGCAAAGAAATCTTTGCGTTTTCTTCGTGTCTTCGTGCCTTGGCGGTTCAGCTTTTTGTTTTTGACCTTCTCGTAAAAAGGAACCCCCATGGAACAGCTTGTCATCCCCTTCGAAAAACTGCGCATGACCGACGTGGAACAGGTCGGCGGCAAGAACGCCTCGCTCGGCGAAATGATCAGCCAGCTGGCTGATACCGGCGTGCGCGTGCCGGGCGGCTTTGCCACCACGGCCCATGCCTACCGCGTCTTCCTGGCCCAGTCAGGCCTCGACGCCAAGATCAATGCAGCCCTCGACGCGCTGGATGTCGAGGATGTCAACGCCCTGGTCAAGACCGGTGCCGAGATCCGCCAGTGGGTGCTCGATACCCCGTTCCCGATGGAACTGACCATCGCCATCACCGAGCAGTACCAGCGCCTGGTGGCCGATTCCCATGCCGACATGTCCTTCGCCGTGCGCTCCTCCGCCACCGCCGAAGACCTGCCGGACGCCTCCTTCGCCGGCCAGCAGGAGACCTTCCTGAACATCGTCGGCCTGGAAAACATCATGCACGCGATCAAGGAAGTGTTCGCTTCCTTGTACAACGACCGTGCCATTTCCTACCGCGTGCACAAGGGCTTCCTGCACGCCGACGTCGCCCTGTCCGCCGGCATCCAGCGCATGGTCCGTTCCGACAAGGGCGCGGCCGGCGTGATGTTCACGCTCGATACCGAGTCCGGCTTCCGCGATGCCGTCTTCGTTACCTCCAGCTACGGCCTGGGCGAAACGGTGGTGCAGGGCGCTGTGAACCCGGACGAGTTCTACGTGCACAAGCCAATGCTGGAAGCCGGCAAGAAGGCCGTCGTGCGCCGCAACCTCGGCTCGAAGATGATCAAGATGACCTTCGCCGCCGAAAAGGTCGCCGGCAAGTCCACCATCACCGAAGATGTCGAGGAAAACCTGCGCCACCAGTTCTCGATCAATGACGAAGAAGTCATGGAACTGGCCCGCTACGCCCAGATCATCGAGAAGCACTACCAGCGTCCGATGGATATCGAGTGGGGCAAGGACGGTGTCGAC
>JAEUOE010000226.1 GCA_016790885.1 Dechloromonas sp.
GGAGCCTTCGCGCATGGCCGGGGTAATGCCGACCAGCCGGGAATCAGCCTTGGCCATGTCGCACAGCCAGTCGCCAAAAACCTGCGTGTAGGTCAGTTTGCCGCCACCCTTGCCGGACTGGATGCCGTCGCAGGCGGCAAATTTGCCGACGCCGTGGTAGAGGATGGGGTCGTTTTCGGCCAGTTTGTAGCCCTGGCCCTTCTTGGTGATGACATGCAGAAACTTCGGACCCTTAATCTTCTTCAGGTTTTCCAGGGTCGGGATCAAGGCATCGAGGTCGTGGCCGTCGATCGGCCCGTAGTAATGGAAGCCGAATTCCTCGAACAGCGTGCCGGGGGCGATCATGCCCTTGACGTGCTCCTCGGCACGACGGGCCAGTTCGAGCAGTGGCGGGGCGAAACCGAGCATGTGGCGGCCGGCTTCGCGGGCGACGTTGTAGGTCTTGCTCGACGTCAGGCGGGTCAGGATATTGTTCAGCGCGCCGACCGGTGGCGAGATCGACATTTCATTGTCGTTGAGGATGACCAGCATGTCGGCATCGGCGACGCCGGCGTTGTTCAGCGCCTCGAAGGCCATGCCGGCCGACATGGCGCCGTCACCGATGATGGCCACGACCTGGCGGTTCTCGCCCTTCTGTTTGGCGGCTAGTGCCATGCCCAGCGCAGCGGAGATCGAGGTCGACGAATGGCCGACGCCGAAGGTGTCGTAGTCGCTTTCGCAGCGTTTCGGGAAGCCGGCGAGGCCACCGCGCATGCGCAGTTTGGCCATGCCTTCGCGGCGGCCGGTCAGCACCTTGTGCGGGTAGCACTGGTGGCCGACGTCCCAGACCAGGCGGTCATCCGGGGTCTTGAAGACAGCGTGCAGCGCGATGGTCAGTTCGACGGTGCCGAGATTGGACGACAGGTGGCCGCCGGTCTGCGATACCGAGTCGATCAGGAAGGCACGCAACTCGGACGCCAGTTGCGGTAATTGCTTGCGGTCCAGTCGACGCAGGTCGGCTGGGGATTTGATGGTGTCGAGCAGCGAATAGCTCATGGCTTCCGTTCAGAATTGCCGGTGGCAGATGAAATCGGCCAACTGGTTCAGGCGGGTGGCGCGGTCGCCGAAGATAGCGAGGGCGTCGCGGGCATCGGCACGCAGTTCGTCGGCGTAGGCGCGAGCTTTTTCGAGGCCGAGCAGCGCGACGTAGGTCGGCTTGTCGGCCGCCTCATCCTTGCCGGCGGTCTTGCCCAGCGTGGCGGTGCTTGCCGTGCAGTCGAGGATGTCATCGACAACCTGGAAGAGCAGTCCGGCGCGCTTGGCGAAGCGGTCGAGGCTGGCGCGTTCGTCAGCACTCATCGGTGAGCCGGCAAGGGCGCCGATCAGCACTGCGGCGCGAATCAGGGCGCCGGTCTTCAGCGCGTGCATCAGCTCCAGTTCGGGCTGGGTGAGCGGCTGCCCCACCGAGGCAAGGTCGATGGCCTGGCCGCCGGCCATGCCGCGCGAGCCGCTGGCGTGGGCGAGCAGGGCAATCATTTCGAGCTGCTGTTTGGGTTCGCCGATGCCCTGGCTGGCCAGCAGCTCGAAAGCCATGGTCTGCAGGCTGTCGCCGACGAGCAGGGCGGTCGGTTCGTCGTACTCGACGTGGCAGGTCGGGCGGCCGCGGCGCAGCACGTCGTCGTCCATGCACGGCAGATCGTCGTGGACCAGCGAGTAGGCATGGATCATTTCGACGGCGCAACCGACGATATCGAGCGCCTCCGGCTGTGCATCGGTCAGTTCGCCGGCGGCGAAGGCGAGCAGGGGGCGAACGCGCTTGCCACCACCGAGGGTGGCGTAGCGCATGGCCTGGTGCAGGCGGGCGGGAATACTGTCGGCGCCAGGCAGGAAGCGGCCGAGCGCGGATTCGGCACGGTCCTGGGTGACAGCCATCCATTCGGCAAAGGGCAGGGCGCTCACGAGGCCTCCAGGGTCTTGCGGTCGACGAGCCGGGTTTCGCCGTTCTCGATGATGCGGATCTCTTCTTCGGCATTGGCCAACTGGGCCTGGCAGTGCTGCATCAGTTCCATGCCGCGCTTGTAGGCGGCGATGGAGGCTTCGAGTTCGAGCTTGCCGCCTTCCATGCTGGAGACGATGTCTTCGAGTTCGGCAACAGCCGTCTCGAATTTCATGTCGGCGATGGGTGTTTGATCCATGTCAGAGGCGTTCGGGGAAACACGCGAAAATACTCCATCCGGGGGCTTCAGGTCAAATGCGGGGCGGGGTAAAATCGTGTTTTTTCAACCCGCTGGAGCGTGGAATGTCTGACGTGGCGAATCTGTCCCGTTTGGCCCCCGCAGTGTCGCAACTGCCGGTGGACTGGTACTTCGATCAATCGATTCATGAGCTGGAGAAGAAGCTCATCTTCGATGCCGGTCCCGGTTATGTTGGCCACCAGCTGATGGTGCCGGAAGCGGGTAACTACCGTTCGCTGGAGTGGAAGGATCACGGTCAGATGCTGCTCAACGGCGGCAGCGAGGGCAAGAATGCCGGCATCTGGCAGATGTCCAATGTCTGCCGGCATCGCCAGGCGATCATGCTGCAGGGTGCCGGTACGCTGAACGGCCCGATCGTTTGTCCGATCCATCGCTGGACCTACGAACAGGGCGGCGAGCTGATCGGTGCGCCGCACTTTCCGCAGAACCCCTGCCTGAACCTGAACAAGGCCAGGCTGGAAGACTGGAACGGCCTGCTTTTCAAGGGGCCGCGCTCGGCCAATGCCGACCTCGCCGGCATGAAGGTGGCCCGCGACCTCGATTTCACCGGCTACAAGCTCGACCATGTCGAGATGCACACCTGCAATTACAACTGGAAGACCTTCATCGAGGTCTATCTGGAGGATTACCACGTCGTGCCTTATCACCCGGGACTGGGCAATTTCGTCACCTGCGACGACCTGACCTGGCAGTTCGGCGACTGGTACTCGGTGCAGAAGGTCGGCATCACGTCGTTGATGAAGTCCGGGTCGGCGGCCTACGACAAGTGGCAGAAGGTCGTCCGCGAGTATTACGGCGACCGGGGCGAAACGCCGCCGCAGGGCGCCATCTGGCTGACCTACTACCCCAACATCATGGTCGAGTGGTATCCGCACGTGCTGGTCGTATCGACGCTGATCCCGCAGGGCCCGGACAAGACGATGAATGTCGTCGAGTTCTACTACCCCGAAGAAATCGTCGATTTCGAGCGCGAATTCATCGAGGCCGAACGTGCGGCCTACATGGAAACCGCCATCGAGGACGACGACATCGGCGAACGCATGGATCGTGGCCGCAAGGCTCTGCTGGCAGAAGGCCGTAGCGAGGTCGGGCCGTACCAGAGCCCGATGGAGGACGGCATGCAGCACTTCCACGAGTTCTATCGGCGGATCATGCAGAAGGATATCGAGGCGCGCTGATTTACGGCTGTTTGCTCGTTGGCTGCTGCACAAGGCGCCGGCATTCCCCGGCGCCTTTTTGCTGCCTGCCAACCACTCATGATTAACGACTAGCAGCTACCCCATGCAATCCCTGTGGATGATCGCCGCCAGCCTCCTGTTCGCCTGCATGGGGGTATGCGTCAAGTTTGCGGCCGAGACGCATTCGGCGGTCGAGATCACCTTCTACCGCAGCTTCATTTCGCTGATTCTGATGTTCGGGCTGGTGCGCCTGCGCGGTGTGTTGCTTGCGACGCCACACTGGCGCTGGCAGGTAACGCGCGGGGCGGTTGGTTTTTCGGCCCTGTTTTCCTACTTCTACGCCATCACGCTGTTGCCGCTGGCGACGGCGGTGACGCTGAACTACACCTCGGCCATCTTCCTGGCGCTCTACCTCGGTTTTGCCGGCATGCGGATGCGCCGCGGTATGCTGGGGGCGCTGGTGCTCGGGCTGGTCGGGGTGATCATGTTGCTCAAGCCGACCTTGCATGCCGATCAGCTGGTGGGCGGGCTGGTCGGCCTGGGGTCAGGCGTGCTGGCCGGCATGGCCTACTTCAGCGTGCGCGAACTGGGCGCGCGCGGCGAACCGGAAACCCGTACGGTGTTCTACTTTTCGCTGGTCTCCTCGGTCGGGGCGGCCATCTGGCTGGCATTCAGCGACATGCATGCCGTCGATTTGCGTAGCGGCCTGTTGCTGCTCGGTGTCGCCTGCTTCGCCACGGTCGCCCAACTGGCCATGACGCGCGCTTATTCGCGCGGCAAGACGCTGATGTCGGCAGCGCTGGCCTACAGCACGGTGATCTTCTCCAGCCTGTTCGGCATGCTGTTCTGGGGTGAGGTCATGGATGCCGCGTCGTGGCTGGCCATCGGGCTCATCGTTGCTTCCGGTGTGGCGGCCACCCATTTCTCGCGGGCGAATCCGGCCGAGAGCGACTGACTCCCGGCGGATTCCCCGCTCAACCACCTACAGCGCGGCGATCGCCCGGTAGGCATCCAGCCTCCTGTCCGCCACGGAATTGCCCGCCTGCGTCTCGTTGCGTGCGCCGGTGATGCTGGCAGCGCGCGCCTCGTCACTGAAGCTGACGCGGAAGGATTCCTGGATTTCCGGCAGGTCGATACGTTCGTCCTGCGGCAGGCGATCCTGCCGTACCGCCAATTCGCGCAACAAGGCCCC
>JAEUOE010000233.1 GCA_016790885.1 Dechloromonas sp.
CGTGGTGAACGACACCATGCAGACCTACGACCCGAAGGTGTACGCCGTCGGCGAGTGCGTCAGCCACCGCGGCATCGCCTACGGCCTGGTTGCGCCGCTGTTCGAGCAGGCCAAGGTGGCGGCCAACCACCTGGCCGGCTATGGCATCGGCCGCTACACCGGCTCGGTGACATCGACCAAGCTCAAGGTCACCGGCATCGACCTGTTCTCGGCCGGCGACTACATGGGCGGCAAGGACACCGAGGAAATCGTCCTCAACGACCCGCACGGCGGCGTGTACAAGAAACTGGTGATCAAGGACAACCGGCTGGTCGGCGGCGTGATGTACGGCGACACGGCGGACGGCCCGTGGTATTTCCAGCTGCTCAAGGACAAGCGCGACATCCACGACATCCGTGATTCGCTGATCTTCGGCCAGAGCCTGGTCGGCGACGTCGGCCACGCCGGCAACAGCAAGGCGGCCGACATGCCCGACAGCGCCGAGGTCTGCGGCTGCAACGGGGTGACCAAGGGCTGCATCGTCAAGGCGATCAAGGAGAAGGGCCTGTTTACGCTCGACGAGGTCAAGAAGCACACCAAGGCGGCTTCCTCCTGCGGCTCCTGCGCCGGCCTGGTCGAGCAGATCCTGGCCTCCACCATCGGCGGCGCCTACACCCCGGCAGCGCTGGACAGCAAGCCGGTCTGCGCGTGCACCGACCATTCGCACAAGAAGGTGCGCGATACCATCGTCGCCCAGCACCTGACCAGCAAGGAGGCCGTTTTCCAGTTCATGGAATGGAAGACGCCGAACGGCTGCGACAAGTGCCGCCCGGCCATCAACTACTACCTGATCTCGAGCTGGCCGCACGAGGCAAAGGACGATGCGCAATCGCGCTTCATCAACGAGCGTGCCCACGCCAACATCCAGAAGGACGGCACCTACTCGGTCGTACCGCGCATGTGGGGCGGCCTGACCACGCCGGCCGAACTGCGTGCCATCGCCGATGCCGCCGAGAAATACCAGGTGCCGACCGTCAAGGTCACCGGCGGCCAGCGCATCGACCTCCTGGGCATCAAGAAGGAAGACCTGCCCGGCATCTGGGCCGACCTCAACGCCGCCGGCATGGTTTCCGGCCACGCCTACGGCAAGTCGATCCGCACCGTGAAGACCTGCGTCGGCGCCGAGCACTGCCGCTTCGGCACGCAATTGGCCATGGACATGGGCGTCAAGCTGGAAAAAATGCTGTTCGACATGTACGCCCCGCACAAGGTCAAGCTGGCCGTCTCGGGCTGCCCGCGCAACTGCGCCGAGGCCGGTATCAAGGATGTCGGCGTGATCGGCGTCGATTCCGGCTACGAGCTGTATATCGGCGGCAACGGCGGCATCAAGACAGAGGTCGCGCAGTTCCTGTGCAAGGTGAAGAGCGACGAGGAGGTCATGGAGTATTCCGGCGCCTTCCTGCAGCTCTACCGCGAGGAAGGCTGGTACCTGGAGCGCACCTGCCACTACCTCGACCGCGTCGGCCTCGACTACGTCAAGGGCAGGATCCTGGGAGACGAGGAAGTGCGCAAGGCTTATTACCAGCGCCTGCTCGACGCGCTGAAGGATGCCAAGGATCCGTGGCAGACCTCGCGCGAGGAACAGCCGATCAAGCAATTCATTCCGATCAAGCTGGAAGCCTGATTTCAACGATGACGAGAGAACAAACATGAGCAACTGGAAACTGATCTGCAAGCTGGACGACATCCCGCAACTGGGTTCCCGCGTCGTGCAGCGTGCCACGGGGGGCGACATCGCCGTCTTCCGCACGGCCGGGGACGAAGTCTTCGCCATGCACGACAAGTGCCCGCACAAGGGCGGCCCCCTGTCGCAGGGCATCGTGCACGGCAAGCGCGTCACCTGCCCGCTGCACGGCTGGAACATCGGCCTCGACGACGGCCATGCTGTCGCCCCGGATGTCGGCCACTGCGACACCTTCAAGGTGAAAGTGGACAACGGCGAGGTTTACCTGGCCGTCTGAGGCCGCCTGCATCAATGCACCACGCTGCGCCGTCCGTAACACGCGGGGCGCAGCGCACGAAAAATCCAATCCGAAAAGGAACGCATCATGGCCTACCTGGCACCCACTGAGTTCGTTACCAAGATGATCGATGCCGGTGAATCGAAAATCTTCATGTCCACCCGCGATACCCTTATCCGCTCCTACATGGCCGGCGCCATCCTCTCGCTCGCCGCCGCCTTCGCGGTCACGGTCACCGTCCAGACCGGCCAGCCGCTGGTTGGCGCCATGCTCTTCCCGGTCGGTTTCATCCTGCTTTACCTGCTCGGCTTCGACCTGCTGACCGGCGTTTTCACGCTGTGCCCGCTGGCCTTGATCGACAAGCGCCCGGGCGTCACCATGGGCGGCATCCTGCGCAACTGGGGGCTGGTGTTCTGCGGCAACTTTGGCGGTGCGCTGACGGTGGCGATCATGATGGCCATCATCTGGACCTTCGGCTTCACCGAGGCGCCCAATGCCGTCGCCCAGAAAATAGGCACCATCGGCGAAGGCCGTACGGTGGGCTATTCCGCCCACGGCGCTGCCGGCATGCTGACGCTGTTCATCCGCGGCGTGCTGTGCAACTGGATGGTGTCGACGGGTGTCGTCTGCGCCATGATCTGCACCAACGTGACCGGCAAGGTCGTCGCCATGTGGATGCCGATCATGGTCTTCTTCTACATGGGCTTCGAGCACTCCATCGTCAACATGTTCCTCTTCCCGTCCGGCCTGATGCTCGGCGGCAACTTCACGATCATGGATTACCTGATCTGGAACGAGATCCCGACCGTGCTCGGCAACCTGGTCGGTGGCCTGGCCTTCGTCGGCCTGACGCTGTACTCGACCCACGTGCGCACCGCGCCGAAGCGCAAGCCGGCTTGATTGGCCGATGGCGGACAGCCCCCGCCCGGCGGTCGGGGGCTTTTTTGATGTTGGCCGCAGTGTCCGGCCGAGCGTAGCAACGGGCAAGGAACGCCATGAGCCGTCATCTGCAAGTCGCCGTCGGGCAGTACTCCGACAAGGGGCGCAAGGAACTCAACCAGGATTTTCACGGGGTGTGCATCCCGCGTGAGCCTCAGCTCTCCGCCAAGGGTATTGCCGTGGCGCTGGCCGATGGCATCAGCAGCAGCCAGGTCAGCCAGGAGGCGGCGCAGTCGGCGGTGACCGGCTTCATGGAGGATTACTACTGCACCGCCGATGCCTGGTCGGTCAAGAAATCGAGTGAGCATGTGCTGACGGCAGTCAATTCCTGGCTGCATTCGCAGACCCAGCACAGCCAGCATCGCTACGACCGCGAGCGCGGCTACGTGTGCACCTTCAGCGCCCTGGTCATCAAGTCCACCACGGCCCACCTGTTCCATGTTGGCGATGCACGCATCTACCGCCTGCGCGGCGAGCAGTTCGAGCAACTGACCGAGGACCATCGCGTCTGGATCTCGTCGCAGCAGAGCTACCTGGCGCGGGCGCTGGGCATGGATCGCAAGGTCGAGATCGATTACCTGGCGCTGCAACTGGAGGCCGGCGACCTGTTCCTGCTCGCCACCGACGGGGTGTACGAGCACACCGATGCCCCGTGCGTTCGCTCGGCCATCGCGGCGGCGCCGGATCTCGACAGCGCCGCTCGGGTCATCGCCGATGAAGCCCTGGCGCGTGGCAGCGGCGACAACCTGACGGTGCAACTGGTGCGCATCGACGAACTGCCGGCGCCGGAAGCCAACGAGGTCTATCGCCAGCTTTCCGACCTGCCGTGCCCGCCGCTGCTCGACGCGCGCGACAGTTTCGACGGCTACCAGATCGTCCGCGTCATCAAGAGCGGCAGCCGCAGCCATATCTACCTCGCGGTCGACCAGGCCAGCGGCGAGCGGGTGGTGATCAAGACGCCATCGGTCGACATGCAGGCCAGCCCGGCAGCGCTCGAACGCTTTTTGCTGGAGGAGTGGATCGCCCGCCGCATCAACAGCCCGCACGTGCTGAAGCCCTGTTCGCAGACGCGGCAGCGCCACTACATCTACGTGGTTACCGAATACATCGAGGGGCAGACCCTGGCCCAGTGGCTGATCGACAACCCGCGGCCCGACCTGCCTACCGTGCGCGGCCTCCTCGAGCAGATTGCCAAGGGCCTGCAGGCCTTCCACCGGCTGGAGATGGTCTATCAGGACCTGAAGCCGGACAACATCATGATCGACGCCACGGGCACCGTAAAGATCATCGATTTCGGCGCCACCCGCGTCGCCGGCATCGAGGAAATCGCCTCGCCCGTCGAGCAGATCAACCTGCTCGGCGCGGCTCTCTACGCCGCGCCGGAATATTTCCTCGGCGAAGCGGGCAGCTCGCGCGCCGATCTCTACTCGCTCGGCGTCATCGCCTATCAGATGCTGGCCGGCGAGTTCCCCTACGGCACCCAGGTGCCCAAGTCACGCACCCGGGCGGCGCAGAAGAAGCTGGCCTACAAGAGCGTGCTCCGCGAGGACCGCGAAATCCCCGCCTGGGTGGACGACGCCATCGCCAAGGCCGTGCATCCCGACCCCTATCAGCGCTACGAGGAAATCTCGGAATTCATCTTCGACCTGCACCACCCGAGCCAGGCCTTTCTCAGCAAGACCCGGCCGCCCCTGATCGAACGGCATCCGGTGGCCTTCTGGAAAGGGGTGTCCTTCGTGCTGGCCGGGCTGCTGATTGTTTCGCTGCTCAGCCGAGCCCATGGTGTCGCTTGACGCAGTAGTTGATGGGGAACGGGCCTTCGCGCTACTCGTAGTGGGTCCACATGCGGAGGATGCGAACCGTTTGTTCTTTTGTAAAAACTTCGTAGACCATGCGGTGCTGAATGTTGATGCGCCTGGAGTACGCCCCCGCCAGGTCGCCAACCAATTTTTCGAAGGGCGGTGGATTCTGAAACGGGTTAACGGCAAGGATTGCCAGCAGTTCCTGCGCCCTCGGTTTGAGGCCGCTTGCGGCAAGCTTTTTCGCATCCTTCACTGCTTGCTTGGCGTAAACAATTTCCCAATTCACCACTCAAGTGCCTTCGTGCTGGTCGACAGAGGCTCGGCCATGCCGGCCTTGATGGATTCGCGCATGCCCGGAACGGCCAGCAGGTGCAGGGTTTCTTGAATTGCGCTCCAGTCTTCCGCAGACAGCAGCACGGCACTATTGCGTTTGCCGGAAATAATGATGGGCTCATGTGACTCGACTGTCTGGTCAATGAGGCGATACAGGTTGGCACGTGCTTCGCTGGCGTTAAGGGTCTTCATTTGGTGCTCCTCAAAGAAGCCAGGATGGTACGCTTAAGCGTACGTCAGTCAAGTGCGGCCTTAACGGTAGCAGCGGGTGACGGGTTGTCAGGCGAACACTTGGCAGAGCCTGTGCGGGGCTGTTGTGCCCCTGCACCTCAGCGCGATCTTCCCCGCTCAAGGCATTGCCGCAGGGTGTCATAAAGCATTTCCGGGTTGACCGGCTTGGCGATATGGCCGTTCATGCCGGCGGCCAGACAGGCTGAGCGATCGTCGTCGAAGGCGCTGGCCGTCAGCGCAATGATCGGGGTGGTCCGGTTGGGTGAATCGCTGCGAATGGCATGTGTCGCTTCCAGACCATTCATCAGGGGCATGTGCACATCCATCAGGATAAGGTCGTAGGTGGCTTGCCTGGCCATGGCCACGGCCTGGGCGCCGTCGACAGCTACGGTGACGAGCAGTCCGGTGTGTTCGAGCAGGCTGCGTGAAATTTCCTGATTGACCGGATCGTCTTCAGCCAGCAGGATGTGTTTGCCGGCAAACGCCTGCTGCAGGCGCTGTTCGGCGGATACTGGCACGGCGGCAGCTGGCACGGGGGGCGGCGCAGACTGGCATTTTTTCAGGGGAAGGACAAACCAGAGGGTGCTGCCCTTTCCTGGCTGGCTGTCGACACCGATTTCACCGCCCATCAGGCGCACCAGGCGCTTGCAGATCGCCAGGCCGAGGCCGGTGCCGCCGTATTTCCGGGTCATGCTGTTGTCTGCCTGTTCAAAGTCCGAGAACAGGCGCTGCTGGGCCTCGTGGGAGATGCCGATGCCGGTGTCGATGACCTCGAAGCGCAGCTGCATCGTGGTCGCGGTTTCGCCGAGTGGAGCGATGCGCAGGGTGACTGCCCCGTGTTCGGTGAACTTGATGGCATTGCCGACCAGGTTGAAGAGGATTTGGCCGAGGCGCAGGGGGTCACCGCTCAAGGGCATGTCGATGAGTGCCGCCGGTATGTCGGTCTCAAGTTGCAGGCCCTTCTCGGAGGCACTTGGGCCAAGGGTGCTGAGAATATGCTCGACCGACTGCTGAATATCGAACGGGATGTCTTCCAGTGCCATCCGTTCGGCTTCGATCTTGGAGAGGTCGAGGATGTCGTTGATCAGGCCGAGCAGGCGGGTGGCCGAGCGTTGCGCCTTGTCGAGCTGATCCAGTCCCTTGGGGTCGGCCATGCGGCGCTTGGCCAGTTCGATCATGCCCATCACGCCGTTCATCGGCGTGCGCAGCTCGTGGCTCATTTTGGCCAGGAAGGCACTTTTGGCTCGGCTGCCTGCTTCGGCGGCGTCGCGGGCAGCGGCCAGTTCGGCCGTACGTGCTGCGACGCGCTGTTCCAGGCTGGCATTGAGGTCCTTCAGGGCGAACTGCATTGCCTTTTCTTCACTGATATCCAGGCAGGAACCGATGTAGCCGATGAAGCGACCGTCGGCGTCATGGCGTGGCAGGCCGCGCTCGAGCAGCCAGCGGAAGGATCCATCATGGTGGCGCAGCCGATACTCCATCGAGAACGGCTGGCGGGCATCGAACGCACTCACATAGTTGGCCAGGCAGCGATCGAAATCGTCGGGGTGTACCCCCTCTGCCCAGCCGTTGCCCAATTCCTGCTCCATGCGGCGACCGGTGAATTCCAGCCAGCGCCGGTTGAACCAGTCGCAGCCCTTGTCGAGACCGGCTGTCCAGAACAGGGCGGGCGAGGCGTTGGCCACCGTGTCCAGCCGGGCCAGCAGTTGTCGTTGCGTCTCGTCCTTGTCGCGCAGCGAGCGGGTGAGGGCCGAGAGCGCATGGTTGCGTCGGATGACGAGGGCGAGCAACAGCACGATCAGGCCCAGTGCCGCACCGCCGCCGATAATGGACAGGCGGTAGTGATGCCACACATCGGTCAGGGTGAATTGCGGTGCGACGTCGTACGGCGGCATGCGCAGGTGGCGGGCCAGATTGTCCACGACAGCATAATCGGCGGGTGGAGCGAAACCGCCGATGTGGGCTGCGTGGGCGACCGGGTGCTCGGCGTCGAGCGAAAGCAGGGCGGCACTGACCCGGCGCAGGGTCGACCGGTCGACCGTGGGTAGCGCGATGAACGGCCATTCGGGATACAGCCGGGTCGACACACGATACGGAAAGCCGGCGAGATTCTGCGGGTTGATCACCTTGAGCTGCGCCGGGTTGAGCCGCCCTTCACCTTGCAAGCTCTCGATGATGCCGGTACGCACGAAACCGGCATCGACCTGGCCGGCCAGTACCGCCTCGATCACCTTGTCGTGTTTCTCCAGAACCTGCAGATTCTCGCTCGCCGGAAGGGGGATTCCAGCTTCCAGCATTTCCAGGATCTGGGTTTGATAGCCGCCCAGATAGCGGGTGCCCGGTACGCCTATCCGTTTGCCTTGCAGGTCCTTGAGCGTGTTGATGTCATCCCGTTGGGCGGCGGTGACGATGACGCCGCCCAGGCTGCTCACCTCGAGTCCGTCGTCGCGGCTGATGACGGTGGCCACGATACTGGCCAGTTGGCTACGGCTGCGCACCACCAGATAGTGCGACGGGTTGGTCATCAGAAAATCGAGCCGGTTTTCGGCCAGGGCGGCTTCCATCTCTGCTTGCTCAAGCGCCAGCAACTCGACCGGCCGGCCACCCAGCACTTTGCCCAGATAATCGGCCAAGGGCTGAAAACGCTGTTCCATGATGGGTTTGGGGCGATAGGCAAAGATGCCGATGCGCAAGGGTTCCACAGCGGTTGCCAGCCCGCAGGCAAGGGCAAGCAGCAGCGACAGCAGCAGGCGGAGAAGGGGGGCGCTGGGCGGCATGGGCTTAGTTACCCCGCGGCAGATAGTTGGCGTTGACCAGGCCGGTCAATGTGTCCGGCACGGCCAGCAGGCCACTGGCGTGCATCAACTGGCTCAAACTGCGTGCTGCTGCGATCAGTCCCCCCTCAGGCATCAACAGGCGGCGGTTGTCGCTCAGTGCGGGAAGATGCAGCCCACGGTAAGTGGCCTCGGCTTCTTCAAAGCTCAGGCCGCGACGAGCGGCGATACGGCGCAGGGCGTCTTCACGGCTGGCCCGCAGGTGCTCGAGGGCTCGCAGGTGACCGTTGATCAGCGCGTGCAGGGCCGAGTCCAGTTGCGCCAAACGGTCCCTCCGTACGGCGAGCGTGTCGAATACGGTATGCGGGAACTGCCGGCTGTCGAAGATGCGAACCGCACCTTCATCGATCAATTGCGCTGCAAATGGTGGGTAGCTGATCGCGGCATCGATCTTTCCCGCTTGCCATAGTGCGCGTTGGGCGCTGGGCGGTGCGTCGACGAGGTCGATGTCGGCTGCCGTCATGCCCCCGGCGGCCAGCAGTTTTTGCAGCACGAGGCTGCCCAGAGCGCCCTGCTCGACAGCGATCCGCCTGCCCTTGAGCTCGGCTGGCGTGCGGATGTCCGGCCGTGCCAGTACGACATCGGCACCGACTGATTCATTGGTGATCAGGATCACCGTCAGCGGCACCCCGCTGGCCCGTACGCTGAGTACCTCGTCCAGCGTCAGGCAGGCGGCGTTGAGCTTGCCGTCTTTCAATCCGGCGATGGACTCCCCGGCATTGCTTCCTTCATGCAGGACGACCGCCTCACCCAGCCATCCGAAATCACGGGCCAGCAGCAGCGGTTCGTAACCCGGCCAGGGGTGAATACCGACGGTGACCGGGGTGGCGCGGGCGCAGCCAGAAAGGCCGAGGCTGGTTCCAAGGAGGGCAAGGAGTGCTTGAATGAGCTGTCGGCGGTTCATGTTGTAGCGATTATGCCGAACAGCCTATGAGCTGAGAATAGCGGTATTGATGATTTTTGCACTTTGTGGGCTGCTATATGCAAGTTGTGCCTACCTTGGGCGGGATGTGCCTGACCCCTTGCCATGATCGCCAACCCGCTGCGTGCAATCTGGGATAATGGGGCGAGATCAACGAAACCCGAATCATGAAAACCGCACTCATCCTCTTTGCCCATGGCGCCCGCGACCCCGAGTGGGCCAATCCCATGCGTCGCGTTCAGGCGGCTGTTCAGGCGCGCCAGCCCGGCGTTCCCGTTGAACTGGCCTTTCTCGAATTCATGTCGCCGACCTTGTCCGAATCGATTGCCGGCTTGCTCGCCGGCGGCGTGCGCAAGATCGTCGTGATGCCGATGTTCATCGCGCGCGGCGGCCACCTCAAGCGGGATTTGCCGGAGATGCTGGCGGCGCTGCGGGTGGCGCATCCGGATGTCGAGTTCATCCAGGGCGATGCCATCGGCGAGCATGAAACCGTGGTCCAGGCCATGGCTGCGGCCGCGCTGCAGGAAGCTGGCCTGTAACTTGCTCGGTAAGCGGCATGCTTACCGTACTCGTCATTGATGAATCCAGGGCCCGCGCCGGCGAAATCTGCGCCGGGCTCGCCCTCGCCGGTTACCAGGTGGCCGCCATCCTGGCCGGCGCCGACAACCTGACCGCTGAAGTCGAAAGACTCCAGCCGGACGTGATCCTGATCGACACCGATTCGCCCAGCCGCGACACGCTGGAGAACCTGGCGGCGATGAACAAGGACATGCCGCGCCCGGTCGTTATCTTTACCCAGGAAGATGGCCGAGAAACCATCCGCGATGCCGTTCGGGCGGGCGTTTCGGCCTATGTGGTCGATGGCCTCGACCCGAAGCGCATCAAGCCCATCGTCGAGGTGGCGCGCGCCCGTTTCGAGGATACGCAGGCCCTGCGCCGCGAACTGGACGAAATTTCGCAGAAGCTCACCGACCGCAAGCTGGTCGACAAGGCCAAGGGCGTGCTGATGAAGGCGCGCGGCCTGGATGAGGAGGCGGCTTACCACGCCATGCGCAAGCTGGCGATGGAGCGTGGCCAGACCATCGCCAAGGTGGCGCGCGACGTCATCGACATGGCCCGGGTGCTGCTCTAAGCGGGTGCGGCGCCGGCCCGTGCTGCACTGCAATAGTGCATCGCCAGGGCGGGCCTTTCTTCCCGGATCGGGAATCCAAGTGATTGAAAAATAGATAGTTATTTTGGATTAAATCGAAATAACTAGGCCTGGCATGGCCATTGCAATAGTCCTGACAAAGCGCACGGTCAAAGGCGGCCGGGCGGGAGCCGGGGAATCCGGTTCAAGGACAAGGGCGTCCATCCGCGCTGCCGATTGGCGGTGCGGATGCGACGCCCATTTTGTTTTTCGATTTTATTGATCAAGGAGCCAGAAATGGAAGATAAAAAAGCCGTCGACGCCCGCCCGTCATGCCTTTCACGTCGTGAATTTTGTTCAACAGCCTTGGGAGCCTCTTTAATGGCCATGGTCCCCCCCGGCGTCCGCAGCGGTGCCTGGGCCGCTGGTTCCGACGCCCCCGAAAAAAAGGAAGTCCGCATCGGCTTCATCCCGCTCACCGATTGCGCCTCGGTCGTGATGGCAGCGGTCAACAAGTTCGACGAGAAATACGGCATCAAGATCATCCCGACCAAGGAGGCTTCCTGGGCCTCGGTGCGCGACAAGCTGGTCAATGGCGAGCTCGATGCCGCGCACGTGCTGTACGGCCTGATCTACGGCGTGCAGCTCGGCGTCGGCGGGCCGAAGAAGGACATGAACGTGCTCATGGCGCTCAACAACAACGGCCAGGCCATCACGCTGTCGAACCAACTCAAGGACAAGGGCGCCATCGACGGCGCCAGCCTGGCCAAGCTGGTGGCCCGGAAGGAGCGCGAATACACCTTCGCCCAGACCTTCCCGACCGGCACCCACGCCATGTGGCTGTACTACTGGCTGGCGGCGCAGGGCATCAACCCGCTCAAGGACGTGAAGACCATCACCGTGCCGCCGCCGCAGATGGTGGCCAACATGCGCGTCGGCAACATGGACGGTTTCTGCGTCGGCGAGCCGTGGAATAACCGCGCCATCATGGACAACATCGGCTTCACGGCGACGACGACGCAGGACATCTGGACGGATCACCCGGAGAAGGTGCTCGGAACCACCGCCGAGTGGGTGCAGAAGCACCCGAACACCGCGCGCGCCGTGGTCGCCGCCATCCTCGATGCCGGCAAGTGGATCGACGCCTCGCTGGCCAACAAGCAGAAGACGGCCGAAACCATAGCCAACAAGGCCTATGTGAATACCGACACCGAGGTCATCGTCGCCCGCATGCTCGGCCGCTACCAGAACGGCCTGGGCAAGAGCTGGGACGACAAGAACCACATGAAGTTCTTCAACGACGGCGCGGTGAACTACCCCTACCTGTCGGACGCCATGTGGTTCCTGACCCAGCACAAGCGCTGGGGGCTGCTCAAGAGCCACCCGGATTACCTGGCCGTTGCCAAGCAGGTGAACCGCATCGACATCTACAAGCAGGGGGCGGCTGCGGCCGGCGTCGCGCTGCCCAAGAGCGACATGCGGTCGAGCAAGCTGATCGACGGCGTGGTGTGGGACGGCAAGGAGCCGGCCAAGTATGCGGATGGTTTCAAGGTGAAGGCCTGACCAACGCAAGACAGGTCATTCCCGGCTTGACCGGGAATGACGCCTAGCCCAGGAGAGCCCCATGAGCGCAATGACGATGACCAACGAGTACGGCGTGGAACAAGCCACCGAACTCGCCACCCACAACAAGCCGGTCGCGACACCTGTCGCCGAGCCGGCCAAGGAAACCAAAATGGAAACCACCGCCACCCTGCCGGCCGGCGTGCCGATCGGCGAGAAACTGACGGCCTTCTGCCGCGCCGCCCTGCCGCCGGTACTCGGCCTGCTGGTGCTGCTCGGCATCTGGCA
>JAEUOE010000055.1 GCA_016790885.1 Dechloromonas sp.
GCTGGCCAGGGTCGTCATGACCGCGAAGCCCGCAGCGAGCCCGGCGGTGCCGGCGCCAATGCGGCCCGGCTTGTGCGAGGCCGGGATCATCTCGTGGCTGACCACCCAGAGCATGGCGCCTGCCGCGGCGGCGAGGGCGAGCGGCAAGGCGGCACCGGCCACGGTGCTGGCGATGACCCCGAAGAGGCCGCCCACCGGTTCGACCAAACCGGTGCCCAGGGCGATCAGGGCGGCACGCAGCGGGGCGGCACCGAGGGCGAGCATGGCGCTGGCGACGATCCAGCCTTCCGGCACGTTCTGTATGGCGATGCCGAGGCTCATGCCGTGATCGGCGCCGGCTGCTGCCGCAACGCCCACGGCAAGACCTTCCGGTACGTTGTGAATGGCGATGGCGGCCACGACGAGGGCGACATTGGGCTGCATGCCGCTGCTTTCCACCGCCTCGACATGCTCGTGCGGCAAACGGCGGTCGAGTGTCTGCATGGCGCCGACACCGGCCAGCAAGGCGGCTGCCGTGGCGATTCCGAGCGCCCACGGCATGTCGCTGGCGGCCACCGTCTGCACGGCTGGAACGAGGAGCGAGAAGAGGCTGGCGGCGAGCATCATGCCGCCGGCAAGGCCGAGCATCGGGGCCATCAGGCGTTCCGAAGGGCGGCGGAGCATGAGGATGGGGAGGGCGCCGAGGCCGGTCGCGGCGCCGGCGAGCAAACTGGCTTCCAGGCCCCTGGCGGCCATCGGGTGGGCGGTGAGCCATGCCACGGCCTGTTCGATACCGAAGGCGAGGGCGACAACGGCCATGACCAGGCCAACCCACAAATGACGGCGGGCGGCAGGCTTTTCGTAATGCTGAAGGACGATCTGGGTCATGGCGGCACTCCGGGTGATCTCTTGAGTGCCACTTTACGCAAGTGTCTTCGATAGCTCCAATCGATAGATTTAATTCGGTCGATTGCGCTCGGCAATCGCTAGGCGAGAGCGACTTCCACCACCTTGGGGTGCAGCACGCGCAGGATGTCGTGCGGATGGATGCCGACCAGGAAACCGCGCCTGCCACCGTTGATGTAGATCAGCGGCAAATCGAGAATACTTTTTTCGATATGCACCGGCATCGCCTTCCTGGTGCCGAAGGGGCTGGTGCCACCGACCAGGAAGCCGGTATGGCGGTTGGCCACTTCCGGCTTGCATGGCTCAATCTTCTTGCAATTGATCTGGCGGGCCAGCTCCTTGGTCGACACCTTGCGGTCGCCATGCATCAGCACAATCAGCGGCTTGGCGTTCTCGTCCTCGAAGATGAGCGTCTTGACCACGGCGTGCTCATCGACGTTCAGTTCGCGGGCCGACACCTTGGTACCGCCGTGTTCCTCGTAAGCGTAAAGGTGGCTGGAAAAGGGCACCTGGTTGGCCTTGAGGAACTTGGTGGCAGGTGTTTCGGGGGCGTGTTCGGCTTTACTCATGGTGTTCGGTCGGACTTGGCAAGCCACTGGAGCAAGGTGGCATAGAGGTGCTCGGGAGCGAAGGGTTTGGTGACGAAATCATTCATGCCGGCTTCCAGGCAGCGCTGGCGATCCTCGGCGAAGGCGTTGGCGGTCATCGCCACGATGGGCACGGTGGCGCCGTTCGGCAACAGGCGGATGCGGCGCGTTGCTTCCAGGCCGTCCATGGTCGGCATCTGCATGTCCATCAGGATCAGGGAGTAATCCGCGCTTGACGCCCGGGCCAGTGCCTCGACGCCGTCGGCCGCCGCATCCACCTGAAGGTCGACATCGTCGAGCAGCATTTCGGTGATTTCCCGATTGACCGGCTCATCGTCGGCGAGCAGGATGCGTGCCCCGGCAAAGCGCTGCCGGAGCAGGCTCTCGGCCGATTCGCCGGGGGCCGTGGCGATGGCGGAGGGGTGGGCGTCATCCTTGGCCAGGCGGGCGGTCAGCCAGAAGGTGCTGCCGACGCCCGGGGTGCTGCTCAGGCCGACCTCGCCGCCCATCAGTTCGGCCAGTTTTCGATTGATGTCCAGGCCGAGTCCGGTGCCGCCGTACTTGCGGGTCGTGCTGCTGTCGGCCTGGGCAAAGGCGCTGAACAGCTTGCCCTGAACCGCGGGCGGAATGCCGATGCCGGTATCGCTGACTTCCAGGCGGAGCACGACCTCGTCGCCGGACTCCTCCGCGATGTTGGCGCGCAGGGTGATCGTGCCGCGCTCGGTAAATTTGATGGCGTTGGTGGCGTAGTTGAGCAGGGCCTGCTGCAGCCGTGTGGGGTCGCCGCGCAGGCGGGGCGGCAACTCGCCGTGCTCGATGCATAGCTTCAGATTCTTGGCGGCAGCGCGGTCGTGCAGCATGGCGGCGACGTTGTCGAGCAGGGTCGCGACGCACACCGGCGCCTCTTCCAGCGTCAGGCGGCCTGCTTCGATCTTCGACAGGTCGAGGATGGCGTTGATGACGTCGAGCAAGTGGTAACTGGCTGCCTCCAGCTTGGCGAGTTGCTCTTGCTGGGCCGGGGAAAGTTCGCCGCGGCGGATCAGGTGGGCCAGGCTGGTGATGGCGGTGAGCGGGGTGCGAATCTCGTGGCTCATATTGGCCAGGAAGCTTCCCTTGGCCAGGCTGGCACTTTCGGCGCTTGCCTTGGCTTGCGCCAGGTCGGCCGTGCGTTCGGCCACCAGGTCTTCGAGATGCTTGCGGTGGCGCTGCAGCTCGTTCTCGAACAGCATGCGCTCGGTTACATCGCGGGAAATGCCGAAGGTGCCGATGATGCGGCCCTCGCCATCGCGGAGCGGCCCCTTGGTGACATGAAAGGTCTTGCGGCCGGCCGGCGTGTCGAGTTGTTCAAAAAGGGTTTCGATGATGCCCTTGGCGATGACCCGGCGATTGGTGGCGAGCAGTTCTTCCGCCTGCTCCCTGGGGAAAATCGCCAAGTCGTCGCGGCCGATCACCGCCTTCGCGGGTTTGCCGACGAAGTTGCTGGCGGCCTGGTTGAACACCAGATAGCGCCCGTCCATATCCTTGGCAAAGATGGCGTCGGACGAACTGTCGGCCACCGTTTCAATCAGCTTCAGGGCGTTGATCTGTTCGGTGAGCGCGGCGGTATAGCGGCCCCAGTAGCGGTTGAGCAGGAAATAGAGCAGCAAGGAGGTCACTGCCACGAAGGCCCAGCCCTTGAACATGCTGATGCGGACCATCTCGTCCGGGTCGGCGGTGACGAGCAGCACCGCCTTGTCGGAGAGCAGGATCCAGGCAGCCGCAAAGGCGGCATAGATCAGCACGATCTTGATGACGCTGTGCCATCGGTCCTGACGCAGGGCTTGGGTGGGCATTGAGAGGGCTTGGCTGGAATCTGTATGAATGATGAACCTTGCGCAGGGGATAACGCGTGGCCGGTGCGCTGCCGGTCAGGGGCGCCCGGGCGGCGCGGTGAGTACCAGCAGCAGGCAGAAGCAACCGAGCACCATGCCGCCGATACCGATCTGCAACAGGGTGACGATCTCGAAACCCATCAGCCAATGTATCCCGGTCAGTCGGGCAAGACCTGCGAACAGGCAAGTCAACAGACCGACGACTCCAGCCAGGGTTCCCAGCGTGCGCAAGGTGTTGGGCATGGCGATCTCCTTCGACGACGTTTCTTGTCTGCATGATAGGCGCAAGCCTTGGTCGGCGAAACCCGCGCGATAAAATTGCGCCTTGCCTATCCAGGAACCCAGCCATGCCGCGTATTTTCGTCGAAAAACTCACCATCGGTGCCGACTCCATCGACCTGAACGGCCACGTCAACAACCAGGAATACGTGCGCTGGATGCAGGATGTCGCTACTGCCCACTCCAGCGCGCAGGGCTGGAACATGGCACGCTATCTGGCGGCCGGGGTGACCTGGGTCATTCGTTCGCATTTCATCGAGTACCTGCGGCCGGCCTTCCAGGGCGACGCCTTGCTGGTGGCAACCTGGGTGGCCGGCATGGGGGCGCAGTCCTCGCCGCGCCGCTATCGCTTCGTGCGGGCGCGCGACGGCAAGACCCTGGTCGAGGCGGAAACCCGCTGGGTGTTCTGCGATGTGCAGAGTGGTCGCCCGCGCGACATTCCGCCTGAAGTGGCCGGCGCTTTTCCGCTCGTCACCGATGCCGCTGAAATCCAGGCGGCGATCAATGCGGCGCGTGGTCTTTAAGCTGACGATCAGCCGCGCGGATGATGCTCCGCGTGCAGCGACTTGAGCCGCTCGCGGGCGACATGGGTGTAGATCTGCGTGGTTGAAATATCGGCGTGGCCGAGCAGCAGTTGCACTACGCGCAGGTCGGCACCGTGGTTGAGCAGGTGGGTGGCGAAGGCGTGGCGCAGCACGTGCGGCGACAGCCTGGCCGGGTCGATGCCGGCCACCAGGGCATAGCGCTTGATCAGCTGCCAGAAGGCCTGGCGGGTCATGGCACCGCCGCGGGCGGTGACGAACAGGGCGTCGCTCTGCTGGCCATGCAGGATGTCCGGGCGGGCTTCGTGCAGGTAGCGGGTGATCCAGTCGATGGCCAGCTGGCCGAGCGGCACCAGGCGTTCCTTGCTGCCCTTGCCGAGGGCGCGCAGCACGCCGTCGGCGAGGCCGACTTCATGCAGTTTCAAGTTGACCAGTTCCGATACGCGCAGGCCGGTGGCGTAGATCGTTTCCAGCATGGCGCGGTCGCGCAGCCCGAGCGGGGTGTCGAGGTCGGGGGCGTCGAGCAGGGATTCGACCTGCTTTTCCGACATGACCTTGGGCAGGCGCGACGGCAGGCTGGGATTGGCCAGTTTCAACGTCGGGTCGCTGACCAGGCGGCCGCGGCCGACCTGCCAGCGATAGAAGCGGCGCAGGGTGGACAGGTAGCGGGCCTGCGAACTGGCCCGGGTTTGTTTCGCTAGATGGGCGATGAAGGCGGTCAGCGTCGTTTCGCGACTATCGAGCAGGGCTTCGTGGCCGTGTTCGGCCAGCCAGCCAGCCAGCCGGCCGAGGTCGGAGCGATAGCTGTCCAGCGTCGCCTTGGCCAGGCCGTCTTCCAGCCACAGGGCGTCGCAGAAATTGTCGATTTCGGCGAGATCAGACGGCCTAGGCGGCACTGATACCTTCGTGCCGGAGTAGCCAGCGTTTGACGTCGAGCAGGAAACCGCCGCGTTCGCGGGCGAAGCCACCCAGCCCGCCGCTGCTAGCGACGACGCGGTGGCAGGGCACGACGATTGGATAGGGATTGGCGCCGCAAGCCTGGCCGACAGCGCGCGGGGCGTTCTTCAGGTTCTTGGCCACTTCGCCATAGGTGTGCGTCCGGCCGGTCGGGATGGCCGAAATCTGTTCCCAGACGCGGCGCTGGAAGGTTGTCCCGGCCGGGCGCAGCGGCAGGCCGAAGGCAAAGCCGGGGTCGGCGATGTAGGCCTTGAGCTGGCGGACGGCTTCGGCGGCAAGCGGCGTCGTGGCGGCGACTTCCGGGCGGGGCTCGAGGAAATCGATGCCGGTGATTTCATCGCCGTCACATTGCACGCCCAGGCAGAAACCGGGGGCGGCGACGATGGCCTGATACGTCTGGTTCGGGCGGGTTTGCATGGTGAAAACCTCCGCTTCAGGTTCAGAAGGCCGAAATTCCGGTTTGGGCCCGGCCGAGGATCAGGGCGTGCACATCGTGCGTGCCTTCGTAAGTATTGACCACTTCCAGGTTCACTAAGTGCCGGATGACGCCGAAATCGTCGGAGATGCCGTTGCCGCCCAGCATGTCGCGGGCACTGCGGGCGATGTCGAGGGCCTTGCCGCAGGAATTGCGCTTCATCATCGAGACGATTTCCGGCGTCGCACTGCCGTCGTCCATCATGCGGCCGAGACGCAGCGCGCCCTGGATGCCGAGGGTGATTTCGGTCTGCATGTCGGCCAGCTTTTTCTGCACCAGCTGGTTGGCGGCCAGTGGCTTGTCGAACTGCTTGCGGTCCAGCGTGTATTGGCGGGCGGTGTACCAGCAGGCCTCGGCGGCACCGAGGGCGCCCCAGGCGATGCCGTAGCGCGCCGAGTTCAGGCAGGTGAACGGGCCTTTCAGGCCAGTCACGCCGGGTAGCTGGTTTTCAGTGGGCACGAAGACCTCGTCCATGACGATCTCACCGGTGATCGCCGCGCGCAGGCCAACCTTGCCGTGGATGACCGGGGCCGACAGGCCGGCCATGCCCTTGTCGAGGATGAAGCCACGAATCGCGTGGTCGTCGTCCTTGGCCCAGACGATGAAGACGTCGGCCAGCGGGGCGCTGGAAATCCAGTTCTTGCTGCCGGACAACTTCCAGCCGCCGGGCACGCTGCGGGCGCGGGTGGCCAGGCTGCCGGGGTCGGAGCCGGAATTCGGCTCGGTCAGGCCGAAACAGCCGATCCATTCGCCCTTGCCGAGTTTGGGCAGGTATTTTTGCTTCTGTTCCTCGGAACCGAAGGCGTAGATGGGCAGCATGACCAGCGAGGATTGCACGCTGAGCAGCGTCCGGTAGGCCGAATCGACGCGCTCGATCTCGCGGGCGATCAGGCCGTAGGACACATAGTTGAGGCCGGCGCCGCCGTATTGCGGCGGCAGGGTCGGGCCGAGAAGGCCCATGTCGCCCATCTCGCGGAAGATGGCCGGGTCGGTGCTCTCGTTGCGGAAGGCGTCGCGGATGCGCGGCGCCAGGGCCTTTTGGGCGAAGGTCCGGGCGGCGTTGCGCACCTGGCGCTCATCGGCGGCCAGTTGGCTGTCGAGGAGCAGCGGGTCTTCCCAGTTGAAACTTGCCTTGGCCATGGGGTTCCTCCAAAAAGCGCATCCCCGCCGCAGCGGGGATGTCGATATTGATGCGATGTCAGCGGTTCAGCCCCGCACGTGGCCGTCGCCGAGCACCACCCACTTCTGGCTGGTCAGCCCTTCCAGGCCGACCGGGCCGCGGGCGTGGATCTTGTCGGTCGAGATGCCGATCTCGGCGCCCAGGCCGTACTCGAAACCATCGGCGAAGCGCGTCGAGGCGTTGATCATGACCGAGGCCGAATCCACCTCGCGCAGGAAGCGCATGGCTTTCGGGTGGTTGTCGGTGACGATGGCCTCGCTGTGGTGCGATGAATAGTGGTTGATGTGGGCGATGGCTTCGTCGATGCCAGCCACCACTTTCACCGAGATGATCGGCGCCAGGTACTCGGTGTAATAGTCCTCTTCCGTCGCGGCGACGGCGTTCGGCACCAGGGCCTGCGTTTCCGCACAGCCGCGGATCTCGACGCCCTTGCCGGTCAGCATGGCGGCGATGGCCGGCAGCTGGGCGGCGGCGACGGAGCGGGCGACGAGTAGCGATTCGGCGGTGTTGCAGGTGCCGTAGCGCTGGGTCTTGGCGTTCTCGACGATCTTCAGGGCCTTGGCCGGATCGGCGTCGTCATCGATATAGACGTGGCAGTTGCCGTCCAGGTGCTGGATCATCGGCACGCGCGATTCGGCCAGCAGGCGGGCGATCAGGCCCTTGCCGCCGCGCGGCACGATGACGTCCACGAATTCGCGCATGGTGATCAATTCGCCCACCGCGGCACGGTCGGTGGTGTCGATGACCTGCACCGATTCGGCCGGCAAGCCGGCGGCTTTCAAACCTTCCTGCACCAGCGCGGCAATGGCGCGGTTGGAGCGGATGGCTTCCGAACCGCCGCGCAGGATGGCGGCGTTGCCGGATTTCAGGCACAGGGCAGCCGCGTCGGCGGTAACGTTCGGGCGGGCTTCGTAGATGATGCCGATGACGCCGAGCGGCACCCGCATCTTGCCGACCTGGATGCCGGACGGGCGGTACTTGATGTCGGTCATCTCGCCGATCGGATCGGCCAGGGTGGCGACCTGCTCGACGCCCTCGGCCATGCTGTCGACGCCCTTTTCGGACAGCGTCAGGCGGTCGAGCAGGGCGGTTTCGAGGCCGGCGGCGCGGGCGGCGGCCAGGTCTTCCTGGTTGGCGGCGACCAGCGCAGCCTTCTCACGGCGGATGGCGGCGGCAATGTGCAGCAGCGCGGCGTTCTTTTCGGCGGTTGTCGCCCCGGCCAGGCGGCGCGAGGCAGCACGGGCCTGGCGGCCGACCGTCTGCATGTATTCCTTGATATCCATTATTGTCATCGTGCGAGGCAAAGAGTCATTATAGCCAGACAAATTAGAGGGAACTTCCGGAAGCGGCTAAACTCTTATCCGCAACGATTTTGGGGTTATCCATCGAGGATCAGATGGCAGAAAAACTGATATTGCCGACCGAAGTGAAGGTCTGCGCAACCTGCAGCTATTGGGATGGCGAACGCCATGTCGATGGCGAAATGAAGCTGGTCGTGGTTTCCGATGAATGCGAGGGCGAATGCCTGGTGCAGGAAACCGCCAAACCCGGCTTGCACGATGTCCGCCATGAGTGTTCCTGCATTTGGGAAAACCTGGAGCCGGACGCCCTTCCCGAGCAGGACAAGCCGGCCTGAGCAGGCCTCAACCCGCCGTCGTCTGCCAGACGACGCGGTTTCTTCCCTGCGCCTTGGCTGCGTAGAGGGCCGCATCGGCGTCCCGGAAGAATTGCGGGTCGACCTGTCCGTCGTAGGGCTGGGTGGTCATGCCGCCTAGGCTGATGGTGACGTAGGGGCTGACCGGCGACGCCGGGTGCGCCAGCTGCATCTGTTCCACGGCGGCGCGGATGTCGCCTGCGATATGGCTGGCCGCACGTGCATCCACCTGCGGCAGAAGCAGGACGAACTCCTCGCCGCCATAACGCGCCGCCAAGTCTCCCGGTCGTCGCATGAAGCCTTTCAGGGCGATGGCGATGGTGCGCAGGATCATGTCGCCGGCAGCGTGCCCCAGTCGGTCGTTATAAGCCTTGAAGTGATCGACGTCGATGATGATCAGCGATAGCGGGCTGTTGTTGCGGGCGCAACGGCGCCACTCGCTTTCCAGCGCTTCATCGTAGCGCCGCCGGTTGGCGATTTCAGTCAGGCTGTCGATCTTGGCCAGGTTTTCCAGCAGGTGGCGATGGTGCACCGATTGCAGGTGGTTGCGCACCCGCTTGCGGACGATGGAGGGATGGAAGGGCTTGGTGATGTAGTCCACCGCCCCCAGGTCGAGGCCGTGCTCCTCATCCTCCGGGGAGTCGAGCGCCGAGATGAAAATGACCGGGATCTGGCGCGTCGCGTCGTCATGCTTCAGCGCCTGGATGACCTGATGCCCGTTCATGTCGGGCATCATTACGTCGAGCAGGATCAGGTCGGGGTGCAGTTCATGCGCCCGTTCGATGGCCTGAATGCCATTCTTGGCCAGAATGACGCGGCAGTCGTTCCTGAGCAGTTCGGCGAGGAGGTCGCGGTTCTGCTTCTCGTCATCGACCACGAGAACCTTGGGGGGTTGAGGCGGAGCTACCGGCTTTTCCATTGCTGACGCAGGATACGCAAATTTTCCAGTGCGGCTTCATATTCAACATCGGCGATCAGGGCGCCCGTTTCTGCCAATATCTTCTCATGACGGGTCGCTTTCGGGCTATCCGTCATCAGTGCCTGCCGCAGTTGATTGAAGTGTGCCTCGCTGGCCGCATCGGCCATGCCGAGGTCGCTGTCCACCCGGTCGAAGAGCGCATCGATGCTGCCCGCTTGCGGAGGCGCAGCCTCTGGCGGTGAGGGCAGGGTGGCGAGGCTGGCGATCACCGGCAGCAGGGCGGCGGCAAACGCGTCCAGCTGGCTTGCCGATTCCTGTTCATCCCGCAGCCGTGTTTCCAGTTGGCGTGCCGACTCGGCAAGCTCCCCGGCGCCCAGTGAGGCGGCAGCGGAGCGCGTTGAATGGGCCAGGCGCGTCGCCTCGTCGCGCTGGCCGTTGGCCAGGTGCTGGCGAATGCTGTCGGCGGCCCGGGCAAAATCCCGGCGGAAGGTCTCTGCCGAACGGAGGAACAGTTCCGGCTGGTGCATGTGCAGGGCGAGCCCGCGCTGCAGGTCGATGTCGGCGATGACCGGCCAGTCGGCCGGCAGCGGTCGGGCCGCCGCTGGTGCCGGCTCGCCGGTGGCGCTGGGCGGTAGCCAGCGGGCGATTGCGGCGTAGAGGACGGCCGCGATGACCGGCTTGGTGACGTGCGCGTTCATGCCGGCATCGCGAGAGTCGTGCTGGTCTTCGCTCGTCGCATGGGCGGTCATGGCGATGACCGGCAGGTCGCGCAGCCGTGGGTCGGCCCGGATGATGCGGCAGGCGGCCAGCCCGTCCATGACCGGCATCTGGATGTCCATGAGGACCAGGCGGAAATCCTCCCGCTGCAGCAGGTCGATGGCCTCCTGGCCATTGGTGGCGATACTCACGGCGAGACCTGCCTTTGTCAGAAGGGAAATGGCGATTGTCCGGTTGATCGGGATGTCCTCGACCAACAGCACCCGCTCGCCCGACCAGCGCGGCAAGGCGGTCGCTTGCGGTGGCGGGGTGTTGTCCGGCCTGGCGTTCGGGATGGCGGCCGGGCTTGCGGGCGGCAGCGTGAATCGGGCGCTGAAACGGAAGGTGCTGCCCTCGCCGGCGACGCTCCTGACCGAGATCTCGCCGCCCATCAGTTCGACCAGCTGGCGGCAGATGGAGAGCCCCAGCCCGGTGCCGCCAAAGCGGCGGGTGATGCTGCTGTCGGCCTGGGCGAAAGGGGCGAACAGCCGGCGTTGTTGTTCGGGCGGAATGCCGATGCCGGTATCGCTGACCGTGAAGGCCAGGTAAATGCTTCCCTCGTCGCTTTCCTGCGTCGTTACATCGATGTCGATCCGGCCTTGTTCGGTGAATTTCAGGGCGTTGCTGACCAGGTTGATCAGCACTTGTCCCAGGCGCAGCGGGTCGCCGATGAGTGTCCGGGGCAGCTGGTCTTCATCCGGCAGGTTGAGGGAAACTCCCTGTTTCATGGCCTTGGGGGCGAACATGCCGGCCACCGAACGCAACACCTTGGCCGGCTCGAAGGGCACCGCTTCCAGGGTGAGGCCGCCGGCTTCGATCTTCGAATAGTCGAGGACGTCATTGATGATGCCGAGCAGCGATTCCGAGGAATGGATGACCTGTTCCAGATATTCGCGTTGCTGCGCTTGCAGCGGGGTGTCGAGGACCATTTGGCTGAGGCCGATGATGGCGTTCATCGGTGTCCGGATTTCGTGACTCATCCTGGCCAGGAAGTCGGACTTGGCCCGGTTGGCACGCCGGGCCTCGGCGATGGCTTCCTGCAGGGCACGGGTCCGGTCTTCGACCATCGTTTCCAGCGTATTCCGATAACTGCTCAGTTCCAGGTCGCGCGTCTGCAGACTGTCGAGCATGCGGTCGAAACTCTGTCCCAGGCTGCCGATTTCGTCCTGGCGCCGGAGATTGAGCCGCTCATCCAGGCTGGCGTCGCGCGAAATCCGGTTGGCGAGCTGGTCAAGCTGCTCCAGCGGGGCGACCAGGCGGCCGACCGCAATGCGGGTGAGAAGCAGCGAGACGAGCAATGCCAGGAGCAGGAGGAGCAGCGTTTTGCGGACGGCATCCTGCATGTGGGTATGGTATTGCTCGAGCGAGACGAGCATGTCGATCCAGCCCGCCGGTGTGTCCTGTCCGCTGAGCAGGATGGGCTCGTGGACCAGCAGATGGTCATCGGTCAGCGCTATCGCCGCGCTTGGATCCGGAAAGGCAATGCCGGCGGCGTCCGGGCGGCGGTATTCGGCCAGCGTTGTGCCGTCTTGCTGCCGGGTGCGGCCGGCCATGATGGCTGGGTTGACGGCCAGCGAAGCGAGCAGGCGCTCGGCTTCCCGGGCGTCGCCGAAGGCCAGTGCGGCTTGCGAGTTGTTGGCCAGCAGGCGCGCCTGGGAGGCCATGGACTCGGACCACTGGGTTTGCAGCAGATGCCGCTGCTGGGCATAGACCAGCCAGAAAACGAGGCCGACGACGATGAGCAGGAAGAAGAAGGAGAGCGCAACAAGCTTGTTGCGGATGTTGGGTTTGGGCGTCAGGCGGGTGATCAGGGAGGGCAGCATCGGCTTCAGCGGTCGATGACCCGGGCGAGGCGCAGCAATTGCGCATTGAATTCAAAACCACTCTTGCGGGCGCTGCTCCGGTTGATGATGATACCGACCCGTTCGCCCTCCAGCGGCAGTTCGATCATGCCGCCCAGCTGGGCAAAGCCCGGGATGTCCGACACGGTGACCAGGCGCCGACTCTCGGCCCGGGTGAGCCAGGTGCCGAGGTTCTCTGCCTCGCTCCGGGGAATGAACAGGAACTGACAGTTGCTGAGGTCGCCCGGGGGCGGCCGCGTCTCGAAGGTGGCTGTGCTCTGCTCGATCTGGCCGAGGGCGTTGCCGAACGGGTTCTTGCCAACGATGCACAGGGTGAGCGGCGTGGGGGGCTTGTTGTCAGCCGGCCAATACACGAACTGGGATAGCCGGTAGAAGAGAATCGCCTTCATCCCGTATTCGGAGACGCTCTGGGCCTGAACGAGTTGCACGCCCAGGCAGGTGCCCAGGCCGAGCACAGTGCACAGCGCTCGGCGCAGCAGGGCGGGAGGAGTGAAGGATGGCACGCCGGTTCTTCAGAAGCGGTATTCGACCGTGCCCATCAGGGTTCGCGGTTGCTGGGGAACCTCCAGCATCACCGTGCTCGACGAGCCGTGCGCGTTGTAATAGCGCTTGTCGAACAGGTTGTAGACGTCGACATAGAAGGACAGGCGTTCATCCAGCAGCTTGTGCATGCCGAGGTGCAGGCTGGCGACGGCGTAGGCGTCGGTCTTCAGGCGCTCGCCGGGGACCAGGCTGTTCTTGCGACCGGTATTGGTCTCGCCGATCCATTGCAGGCGTGGCGTGATGGTCAGCCAGTCCTGGTAGCGGAAGGTGGTGCCCAGTTTGAGCTTGTGCGTCGCGACATTGGTCTGATCCCACTCGATGCCATCGGCCGTGTCGTGAACGACCCCCTTGATGTAGCTGTAGCTGCCCCACAGATCCGCCATCCAGGCGCCGCCCAGATGCATCTGCCAGTGCGGGATGATGTCGATGCCCTGGTAGCGCTCCTGGCCGGCATTCTGTTTCGATGTGGTTTTGGAGAGCAGGGCGCCGGGGATGTACTGGGTGGAGACGGCCTCGTTCTGGGTGGTGATCACGTCGTCGACGCGGGTGGTGTAGAGATTGGTCACCAGGTTGAAGTCCCGGCTGGCGCGCCAGTCCCAGGTCAGGGACAGGGTTTTGGTCTTTTCCGGTTCGAGCTGGCGGTTCTGCACCCGGAAATTCGACCCGGTGTACAGCCCGCCGGATTGGTTGCCGCTGAAGGAGCCGAAGGCGCTGAGCATTTCTTCGGCCGACGGCGTGCGGAAGGCCTCGCCATAGAGCAGTTTCAGGTAATTGCCGGGCAGCGCCTGCCAGACGGCGCCGACGCGCGGGTTGAGCTTGCTGCCGTAGGTCGAGTACCAGTCCTCGCGCAGGCCGATCATGGTCGAGAAGCTCGCTGCCCACTGGGCCTGCCACTGCAGATAGCCGGACCAGTTGTAGTAACTGATTTCGCTGCCCACGATGGGCAGCGTGTTGTTGGTGTTGGGGTAATACATGCCCTGCCCCTGCGGGCTGGCCGATCGGTTGTAGGGCTGCGGCAGGTCCGGTGTTTCGATGGCGAAATAGTCACGATAGCCGATGCCGGCCAGTACCGTATGTCGATCGTTGACACGCCAGTTCAGGCTTTGCTCGATACCGCGGCGGCGGGCATGGGAGTAGTCGTAACCGTGGTTCTGGAAATCGGTGAAGACATTGACGTAACGGCTGCCGGGATCGATTTCGTAGGTCGAGTAGTCAACGACGGTTTCCCCACTGAGCGACGGCGAAATATCGAAGCGGTACTTGCCGGACCAGGTTTCGAGCGTCGTGTCCCAGAAGTTGTTGGCGTCGTAAACGGCGTAGCGGGTGGGGTCGCCAGTGCTGGTCAGGCTGCGAAACTGGTTGCGGTAGAAACTGATCGTCAGGTCGGCAAGGTCGAGTCGCATGAACTGGCTGTTGCTGCTGATGCCACCGGCGTAGTTCTCGCGCTGGCCGGCCGGGATGACCGTGGCGCCGGCAAAGGTATTGGCATTGACCTTGGGGTAATCGCTCGCGTAGTAGCTGCCGAGGTCAGCCCGGTCGCTGCGCTGCTGGTGTGCGCCAACGCTGAGCGAAACGCGATCGGCCAGTTTGCCGCCGACCATGAAATTGCCCTCGTGCGACGCGAAGCTGCCAGTGCCGAGTGCGATTTTTCCACCCGGGCTGTCGCGCTTGTCGGTGATGATGTTGATCACGCCGGCTGCCGCATCGGCGCCATAGAGCGCAGCCGCCGGGCCGTACAGCACCTCGACCTGCCTGGCCATGTAGAGGCCGAAGTTTTCCGCGATCGGCAGCTTGCCGCCAGCCGGATGGTCGATGCGCACGCCATCGAGCATGATCAACAGCTTGTTGTTGCTGATGTGGCCCTGAAAGGCGAAATTGTTGTATTGCGCCGACCGGGTAGCGCGCTGGAAATCGACCCCGGGCAGGTCTTCGAGCAGATCGGCCAGGTTCTTGTAGCGCCGGTCACGCATCTGCTCGCGGGTGATGACCATGATGTGGGCCGGGGTCTGCTCGCGGCCTTCCTGGCGCCGCGATGCCGTGATGACAGGGGTTGCGATCAGCTCTTCGAGCGAGAGCGGCAGCAGGGGGGCAACGTTGTCGGAGGCTGCCGCGGCCGGCTGGCTGGCGGCAAAGGCCAGTGCGATGGCGGCCAGGGCTGTACAAGGTGATTTCATGCAAAGTCTCCGATCAGCCAAAATTTGGTCTTGTCTTACACGGTTCAGGCCGGTCTGGTTGCTGCGGGACGGCACAGGCGTAGCCCCAGTCGCAGAAACTCTTCCCAGACATTGCCCTGGCCGATGCCCTTGACCAGCTTGTCGATGCGCCCGGCGTGCTGCAGGGCGGCTTCCAGCGCTGCCGTATTCAGGCGCTGCAGCGATTTCTTGACGGCGATGGCGCGCGGTCCCCACACCTTGGCATCCTTGAGCAACTGATCGACCGGCCGGCCGGCATCCTGGCCGGCGCGAATGACGGTCAGGGCGCGGATTTCCTCGCTCATCGCCCACAACACCAGCGGCGGTGCTTCGCCTTCCTGCATCAGGCCGTCCAGCGTGCGGCTCAGGCGGCCGAGGTCGCCGGCGAGCAGGGCTTCGCGCAGGCCTTCGATGTCGTAGCGGGCAACGTTGAGCACCGCGTCGCGTACCTGCGCCATGCTCAGTTGCCCGGCCGGGTAAAGCAGGGCGAGTTTCTGGATTTCCTGGTGGGCGGCAAGCAGGTTGCCCTCGACGCGTTCGGCAATGAACTTCAGGCTTTCCAGGTCGGCGCTTTGCTGCTGGCGGCGCAGGCGGCCGGCGATCCAGCCGGGCAGTTCGGCGAGCGGCGGCGCGTTGAGCTTGAGGGCGACGCCGGCATTGACCAGAGCGGTGAACCAGACGGCCTTTTCCTCGCGCCAGTCGAGTTCCGGCAGGGTGATGAGCAGCAGGTTGTCGGCCGACAGGTTCTGACACCACTGCTGCAGTGCCGCGCTGCCGTCCTTGCCCGGCTTGCCGGTCGGGATGCGCAGGTCGATCAGCTTCTTGTCGCCGAACAGGGACATGTTGCCGCCGGCGGCCATCAGCTGGCCCCAGTCGAATTGCGGCAGCACGGTCAGCACCTCGCGCTCGCTGTAGCCCTGCTGGCGCGCCCTGGCACGGATGGCGTCGGCAGCTTCGAGGACGAGCAGCGGCTCGTCGCCATACAGCACGTAGAGCGGGCGCAGCTCGCGTTCGAGGTGCGCGGCGAGTTGTTCGCCCTTGAGCAGCATTATTCCTCGCCGTCCTCGACGTCCGGGTTCTTCGGCTTGATGATGCTCAGGCGGCGCATGATCTGGTTGACCAGGTCGTTGTTCATGTCGCGCCAGAGCAGCCCTTCTTCCAGATCCTTGGCCAGCACGTTCGAGTCGTCGAAGGTGATGTCGCGGGTCAGGTTGATTTCGTTGGGCGGCACCAGCACCTGGCCCTTCTGGTTGACGACGCGGAAGCGGTAGTCGAGCTGCAGGCGGTATTCGCGCACGCGGCCCTGGGCGTTGACGCTGAGGATGGTCTTCTGCCGGCTGTCGCTCATCTGCTGGAAGATCGCGTCGGCCTGCTTGGCATCACTCTCATCGACGATGGTCGTGCTGCCGCTCGCCTTGACGTAGCGCTGCAGCCAGATATTCACCTCGGCCGTTTCCGGCATGGCGATATACATCGTCTTGTAGGGCAGGTTGCCGCTGCCCACGCCGCGCAGATGAAAGCCGCACCCGGTGAGGGTGGCGGCGAGGATCAGGGCGAGCAGTGGGCGCAACAGCGGCATGATGACCTCTTAAGCGACGATATTGACCAGCCGGCCGGGGACGACGATGACCTTCCTGGCCGGCTTGCCCTCCATGAACTTCTGCGCTTCCGGGTTGGCCAGGGCAGCGGCTTCGATGGTGGCCTTGTCGGCCTCGGCCAGCACGCGGATGGCGCCGCGCAGCTTGCCGTTCACCTGCACCATCAGCTCGATCTCGTCCTGCTTCAGCGCGGCCGGGTCGGCCTTCGGGAAGGCGGCGAGGCCAGCGTCGGCGCCCGGCTTCAGCTCGGCGTAGAGCGCCTGGCCGATGTGCGGCACGATCGGGAAGAGCAGCAGCGTGGCCGATTCCAGCACTTCCTGGGCCAGGGCGCGGCCGGCAGCGTCGGACAGGTCGCACTTGTCGTAGGCGTTGAGCAGTTCCATGACCGCGGCGATGGCGGTGTTGAACTGCTTGCGGCGGCCGTAGTCGTCGGCGACCTTGCCCATGGTCTGGTGCAGCTTGCGGCGCAGGTCGGCCTGGGCGGCGGACAGGCCTTCGTTGCTGGTGCTGGCGGCAACCAGGCCAATCTGGACGTGATCATGGACCAGCTTCCACAGGCGGCGCAGGAAGCGGAAGGCACCCTCGACGCCGGCATCCGACCATTCCAGCGACTGGTCCGGGGGCGAGGCGAACATGATGAACAGGCGGGCCGTGTCGGCGCCGTACTGGTCGATCAGCGATTGCGGGTCGACGCCGTTGTTCTTCGACTTCGACATCTTCTCGGTGCCGCCGATGACCACCGGCTGGCCGTCGGCGCGCAGCGTGGCGCCGGTCGGGCGGCCGCGCTCGTCGGTGACGACATCGACATCAGCCGGGTTGATCCATTGCTTCTTGCCGCCGTCGAGCTCGCGGTAGAAGGTTGGGGCGACGACCATACCCTGGGTCAGCAGGTTGGCGAACGGTTCGCCGAGGTTGCCGATCAGGCCGACGTCGCGCATCAGCTTGGTGAAGAAGCGCGAGTACAGCAAATGCAGGATGGCGTGCTCGATGCCGCCGATGTACTGGTCGATGCCGCCCTTGCACCAGTAGGCGACGCGCTCGTCGACCATGGCCTTGGTGTTGTCCGGGCAGGCATAGCGCAGGAAGTACCAGGACGATTCGAAGAAAGTGTCCATGGTGTCGGTTTCACGGCGGGCGTCGCCGCCGCACTTCGGGCACTTGCACTCGTAGAACTCGGGCATGCGGGCCAAGGGCGAGCCGGCGCCGGTGATCTCGACGTTCTCCGGCAGGACGACCGGCAACTGGTCATCGGGCACCGGCACGTCGCCGCAGGTCTTGCAATGGATGATCGGGATCGGGCAGCCCCAGTAGCGCTGGCGGGAAATGCCCCAGTCGCGCAGGCGGAACTGCACCTTCTTGTCGCCGAGGCCTTGGGCAGCGAGATCGGCAGCGATGGCGTCGACCGCGGCTTCGTAGCCCAGGCCGTCGTACTTGCCGGAATTGACGCAGAAGGTATTTTGCTTATCCGCATACCATTCCTGCCAATGTTCAGTTGTGAACTCGCTGCTGCCGACAACTTGTTGCTGCGGAATGGGGGTTCCTGGTTCGTAGTTGCGAATCTCAAAGAACGGGCGACCAATAACCTGCTTGATAGGCAGATCGTACTTCTTGGCGAAAGCGAAGTCGCGCTCATCATGCGCCGGTACGGCCATCACGGCGCCGTCGCCGTAGCTCATCAGCACGTAGTTGCCGACCCAGACCTCGACCTGCTCGCCGGTCAGCGGATGGGTCACAAAAATGCCGGTCGGCATCCCCTTCTTTTCCATCGTCGCGATGTCGGCTTCGGCGATGCCGCCCTTCTTGCATTCCTCGATGAAGGCGGCCAGTTCCGGATTGTTGGCGGCAGCCTTGGTGGCCAGCGGGTGCTCGGCGGCGACGGCGACGAAGGTGACGCCCATGATGGTGTCGGCGCGGGTGGTGAACACCCACAGTTTTTCGTCGGTATTGTCGGCCAGCGGGAAGGCGAAGCGCACGCCGGTGCTCTTGCCGATCCAGTTTTTCTGCATCAGGCGCACCTGTTCCGGCCAGCCCGGCAGGTTGTCGAGCTCGGTGAGCAGTTCGTCGGCGTAGGCGGTGATCTTCATGTAATACATGGGGATCTCGCGCTTTTCGATCAGTGCGCCGGAGCGCCAGCCGCGGCCGTCGATGACCTGTTCGTTGGCCAACACGGTGTGGTCGACCGGGTCCCAGTTCACGGTGCCCAGCTTCTTGTAGACCAGGCCCTTTTCATAGAGGCGGGTGAACAGCCACTGTTCCCAGCGGTAGTACTCGGGGGTGCAGGTGGCGAATTCGCGTTCCCAGTCGATGGCGAAGCCGAGCGACTTGAGCTGGCTGCGCATGTAATCGATATTGGAGTAGGTCCACCCGGCCGGCGGCACGTTGTTCTGCAGCGCAGCATTCTCGGCCGGCATGCCGAAGGCGTCCCAGCCCATCGGCTGCAGCACGTTGTAGCCCTGCATCTTGTGGAAGCGGGTCAACACGTCGCCGATGGTGTAGTTGCGCACGTGGCCCATGTGCAGTTTCCCGGATGGGTACGGGAACATCGACAGGCAGTAGTACTTGGGCTTGCTGGCGTCTTCGACGGCACGGGCGGCGCCCGTCTTGTCCCAGTGTTGCTGGGCGGCGCGCTCGATGTCGGCCGGGATGTATTTGTCCTGCATGGGCATGGCGGAATTCATTCGCAGAAAATCGGTGGAATAACCGCGAATTATACCGGCTCAAGCCAGGGGATCGGGCGCCGGCAGCGTATTGCGCGGCGGCAGTCGGTGTGTGACCGGGGAGGGCTGTCGCGTTGCCTGCACGCAGCGCGACAGCGGTATGTCAGTTTATTGCTGCCCGGTCACGCCGCTTTTTTTTGCGGATACATGTTGCCCAGGGTGTTCTGCCAGTAACGGTAGGCATTCTGCGTCGCAAGCAGCGAGAGCATGGACATGCGGGTCTGGTGACGCCACATCCACGACATTTGCGGGGCCGGTGTCAGGTTGTAGCTCTGAACGTTGCCGACTTCGTCCTCGACGATGGACAGGAAGCGCTCGACGCTCAGGCCCCAGAAATCCGAACCTTCGGTCTTGCCGGTCAGGTATTCTGCTTCGCTGGCGGCGCGACGCCACAGCTTGAGGGCCAGTTCGTCGGTAATGCCCGCCTTGCGGGCGATCCATGGCAGGATCATCGGTGCATTCATGCTGTTCATGCTGTTACTCCTTCTACTTGGTAGCGGTGGCTACTTATCAGGTCAGACTGCCTTGTGGGCGAAAAGTTTTGTGCACTGCAATATTTATTGTTGCCGCCAGTATACGAGTGCGCCGTCGGGCTGTCTGTGAAAAAATGCGTGCTCTTTGGTGCCAGCGTTGCACAAATGCAACGAATTGGTCAGACCTCTTGCCACCGGCATACAGGTTTTTGATTTATATGAATTTTTGGTGTTTTTATGTCTGATCTGCTGGCAAATCTGAACCCTCCCCAACTCCAGGCCGTGACCCTGCCGCCGGTGCATGGATTGATCCTGGCCGGAGCCGGCAGCGGCAAGACGCGGGTGCTCACCACGCGGATCGCCTGGCTGATTTCGACCGGCCAGGTCGGGCCGCACGGCATCCTGGCCGTGACCTTCACCAACAAGGCGGCCAAGGAGATGACGGCGCGCCTCTCCTCGCTGGTGCCGATCAATGTGCGTGGCATGTGGATCGGTACATTCCACGGGCTTTGCAACCGTTTGCTGCGCGCCCATTACCGGGAGGCCGGGCTGCCGCAGACCTTCCAGATCCTCGACTCGGCCGACCAGCTGGCGATGGTCAAGCGCCTGCTGAAAAACCTCAATATCGACGACGAAAAATACCCGCCGCGCGAGCTGTGCCACTTCATCAATGCGCACAAGGAACAGGGCATCCGCGCCGGGCAGGCCGAGGTGTACGACAGCTACACACAGAAGCGGGTCGAGATCTACGCCGAATACGAGACGCAATGCAATCGCGAGGGGGTGGTGGACTTTGCCGAATTGCTCCTCCGTTGCCACGAATTGCTGCAGCGCAACGAACCTTTGCGGGCGCATTACCAGCAGCGCTTCCGGCACATCCTGGTCGATGAGTTCCAGGACACCAACGTGCTGCAGTACGCCTGGCTGAAATTGCTGGCCGGGGGCGGGGCGAACGTTTTTGCGGTGGGCGACGACGACCAGTCGATCTACCGTTTCCGCGGTGCCGAGGTTGGCAACATGCGCGAATTCGAGCGCGAGTACGCCGGGCCGAACGTCATTCGCCTGGAGCAGAACTACCGCTCGCACGGCAACATCCTGGCCGCCGCCAATGCCATCATCAAGAACAACCGCGAGCGCCTGGGCAAGAACCTGTGGACCGACGCCGGCGAGGGCGAGCCGATCCGCGCTTTCGAAGCCTATTCCGACCTCGACGAAGCGCGCTTCGTGGTCGAGGAAATCCGTGAACTGGTGCGCGA